>JANMJQ010000183.1:0-2061 GCA_031371445.1 Akkermansiaceae bacterium | reverse complement strand
CGCTGCTGGCCCTCATCCCCTTTGGCGCGAACGAGCCGCTATCGAGTTGGTTCGAGGCCTATCAGCACCACCCGGCCAAAGCCATCCAACTCATCCTTCACGCCGCCCCCGTTCCATGACTCCTCAAACCAAATGCCCTGGAGGTTAAAAGTTCTTGGTTATGGGTTATTTGGGGAAGAGGAGGAAGTAGTGCCAAGTGAGCTGTGGGCAGTGGAAGGAAGTTGAGGGTTGTCCTTCGTCGCTGAAGCTAAGATGGATTTCGGATTTGATGGTTGATAGCGAAGAGGAAGAGTTATGGAGAAGGGACACTCTTGTCTCTACTTCAATCTAAGAGCGTGACTTAAAAATCACGAAGAGCTATTGAACCGCAGATGAACACAGATGGACACAGATAAAATTCAAGCCTGAAGGCTGTGCATGGGAGAGTTTCAGCAATTTTTTCTATTCGATCTGCGTTCATCTGCGGTTTCTCAAAGTTTCTTACTATTCCTAGCCGAACGGGTTCCTAATTTTCAGACACGCTCTTAGTGAAAAGGAAGAGATGAGGGTAAGTGCGGAGTGACTCAACAAAGAGCGGGGACGAGACGTCCCAGCCACTTCTTCTCTTGCCATCAACTATCAACCATCAACTTCTTCACCCCTGCTCATCCGCCGTCGCCTTGATGTCGGTCAGGGCGGCGATGAAGTCGCCGAGGATTTCAGCAGGGACCATGATGGTGTCGCGGTTGCCACCGACGTCTTCGGTGATCTTCACCACCATGCCGCGGTTGTTCTGCTTGAGATCGAGATAAAACGTCTTCCGATCCGCGAGAATTTTTTCGGTGTGTAGTAAGTCGCTATCCACGGCAGTCACCTGTTAATCAACCAACCCGAAGCATCGGAAAATGACCTGTTCTGTCAATCGAATTTCTTTGACACAAAGAGACCAGAATCCAGACAAGACAGAAAGATCCAGAGCCAGACCTTTGTGGATTTTGAACCATCTTCTATATTCAACTTGTCTGGACTCTGGCTTCTGGTCTCTGGTTTCTAAAATCTAGTGCGCGATTTCCTTCCACCACGCCGACCTGCCCTGGTGCTTGCGCCGATGCAGGATGTCACCGATCTGCCCTTCATGCGGGTGCTTGCGCGACGCGGTGCGCCGGACTGGTTCGTGACCGAGTATTTCCGTGTCCATCCCGAGTCCTGCCTCGACCGCTACATCCTGCGCTCGATCCGGGAAAACGAAACCGGCCGTCCGATCTTCGCGCAGATGATCGGGCGCGACCTCGATGGTCTTGTTAGAACGGCGGCCCAACTTGAGGAATACCCGGTCGCGGGCATCGATCTCAATCTCGGCTGCCCGGCGCCGATCGTCTGCCGCAAGGACGCGGGTGGGGGACTGCTGCGGAGTCCCGAGACGGTCAATCGCTTGATCGGCAGCCTGCGCGAATCGATCCGCGGACGCTTCACGGTGAAGACGCGGCTTGGTTATACCTCGCCGGACGAGTTCGCGGGCTTGCTGGAAATTTTCCGCAGCCATGCCATCGACGGACTGTCGGTGCATGGCCGCACGGTGTTGGAACGTTATCAAACGCCGGTGCATCCCGAGATGGTGCGGATGGCGGTGGCCGCGATGCCTTGTCCGGTGATCGCGAACGGCAACGTCGTCAATGTCGCGAGCGGCCTTGCTTACATGGAACAAACACATGCTGCCGGCCTGATGATCGGTCGCGGTGCGATCCGCAATCCCTGGATATTTTCGCAACTCGTCGCTGCCTTCGAATCGCGGGAGGTCTGTGCACCGACGTATCGGGATCTATGGGAGTATGTCAGCGAACTCTATGCGGAGCTCGCCGCTGCGACGCCGAAGTTCGATGCGCTTGCGCACGTCCAGCGGATGAAAAAAACGCTGGCCTACATCAGCCACGGACTGGAAGGGGACTTCGAACACGAAATGCGCCGGATGAAAACGCCGGAGGACTTTCATGAAATTTGCGCCCGGCATCTCGATCGTCCCGAGCCCCTGCCATCGCGGCCGCCGGTGGGATCGAAGTTGTTTTGTGGGTTTGAGGAGTTGGG
>JANMJQ010000182.1:0-13366 GCA_031371445.1 Akkermansiaceae bacterium | reverse complement strand
GGGCCCTTCCTTTTTCAAATCCGCCGGCGCTAGGTTCACCGTTTTAATTCCGTCATCGAGATACAGTGCCGAGGCTCCGATCGCCGATATCACCCGTTGTGACGACTCCCGCACCGCCGCGTCCGGCAGGCCGACGATGATGACGATCGGCTTTTCGGCACCGCGGGCATTGACCTCGACTTCGACCTCTTGCGCATCGACTCCACGGAGGGCGGCGGAGAATAATCTAGTGATCATATGAACACTACGGCGTCTTTTCCCCTTTTTTCACAAAAAATGGAAAAAGTTTGCGAGTGCTCAGTTTTCAGTTTTCAGCGAAGACCCCTTCAACGTTCGATGTTGGACGTTCAGCGTTCGATGTTCAGGGCTGACCATCAAGGCCCTTGAGGACTTGGCGGCGGAGGTCGACGATGTCCACCTCACCGGTGTGGCGCCAGAGGATGTTGCCGCCGGGGCCGACGATGACGGTGTGTGGCAGGGCTCCGGACCATTCGGGATCGATTGCCTGGGCCATGGCGTCGGGATTGCCACCGGTCCAGTGGTAGTTGTTGGACGCACGGCCCTCAGCTTTCATCGAAGCCAAGGTGGAGTCCGGCGCGGCGGCGTGGCGGGATTCAAGGAATTTGGCGACGGCCGGGCGTTGGGCCACCGGATCGAGGCTGATCGAAATGAATTCCATCGGCCGATTTTGAAAGCGCCGGTAGGTGGTTACAAGATCGGGAAATTCCTTCACGCAAGGACCGCAGGTGGTGGACCAGAAATTGATGACGCGGATGTTTTTGGTGCCGTTGGCGCGGATTTTTTTGGAGAGCTCTTCATCGAGATCGGCAACCGTGACGGGACGCGCTTCCCATGACGTTTGGTCGGTGGCGACGTTGGCTTGTTTGAACAACCATTTGGTCGAGCAGCCGAAGGAGCGCGTGATCGGCTCTTTCACCGGTGTGTCGGCAAGCACGGCATCGAGGGCATCGCGCAGGTAGCTTTTGGCGACGGGTTGGGGATTGCGTCCGCCGTCGTCGATGCGGCCGGTGTAGCGGAGTTTGCGTTCGGCATCGAAGAGGAACACGTGAGGCGTGGATTGCGCTCCGCAAGCTGTCGCGAACTTCTGTTGTTCGCCGTCATAAAGGTAGGGAAAGGTCCAGCCGAAGTCCTTGGCGAAAGGCGTCATTTCGGCAAACGAATCATTGAAGGGCGAGTAACCGAGTTCCTCAGCCAATAGCGAGGCCGGGTTGTTGCCGTTGACCGCAACGATGGCGACACTCTTGTCCTTGTAGGCCTGGTGGATCTCCTCCATGCGCGCCGCGGCGGCGACGGAATCGGGGCAGTGATTGCAGGTGAAAATGATGCAAAGGGCCTTGGCGTCCTTGAAATCGTTTTGCGTATACGTCTTGCCATCGATCCCCGGCAGCGAGAACTCCGGCAGCGGAGCACCCATTTCCAAGACTTTGGGGATCTCCTCGGCCTGCAGCGGCGCGACCAGCGCGAGCAGCAGCGCCATCCAGATTTTAACTCGATTCATGCCCCCCATACGACCAGCCGTGATGATTTCCTGCAAAAACTTCATGGCTCTAAAAAACCCGCAAATCCACTTGCGAACAGCAAAAAACGAGCCGTCAGTCTTTGACAGCGAGGAATTTCATACCGCATTAAACCCATCATGAAGACGACGATCCTGCTGCTTGCGGCCGGCACCACATGGCTTGGCGTTTCCCCAATGCAAGCCGCCGATCCGGCAAAAACCTTCGGTACTTTTCACGCCGGCGACAGCTTTTCGCTGCGTGTCACCGAACGCTCCTCGATCCGCGCCAAGGGCGATGACCCCGCGAAGGCCGCGCCTATTCCGGCCGGAGTGCCGGATTTTCCCAAAGGCCAAAAGGTCAAGTTTACCATCGGTACACAGGGCCAACTGAAGGCCTCCGGATTTTCGATCAAATTCAAAGGCCGTGTCGGATTCGTAAACGCGTATTCGAACGATCCTTCGTGGAGTTCTCCGGAAGGCGATGCCGCAACGGCGGTGAAAACCGAGCAGGGCGCGCCTAGCCACGCCACGCTGAGCTTTTACCGCTTCAGTTTTTCCGGCTTCATTCCGGTGCTGAATACGGTGAGGTACCAACTTGAGTAAGCGGCGGGGTTGGCACTCATCGCGATTTCCCGGCGAAACTTTTTGACCGGGCTGGTGTTGGATGAAGCGATGAAATACCAACACATTTTTACCGCCCTTCTTGCTTTCGGGCTTTGCGCAGGCACCGCCAGTGCCAAGGGAAAAAACGGACACAAAGGCCGTGATGCCGACGGCGATGGCCTTGTGTCGCTGGAAGAGTTCACTGCTGTTGCCAAAAACGCCGTAAAAGCAACGAAGCGATTTGAGAAGATCGATGCCAATCATGATGGCAAAATCGACAAAACCGAAAAAGCCGCGTGGCGAGCGAACCACGAGAAAAAGCGCGGTGCCAAAAACAACGGCTGACTTCGCTCCCCAGGCGAAGATTCGAAAACCGCGAAAGTCACGAAAGGACACCAAAAAGATGATTGCAGTTAGATCGCATCGCGAAATGCCTTGATCTAACAGGATCTGTCTTTCTTCCAGCTTCGTGTCATTTCGTGTCATTTCGTGCTTTTCGTGCTTTTCGTGGTTTCGGTTTTCTAGGATTTTGAAAGGCTGGGTGTTTCCTTGTTGGTCAGCGCCCCGCTTTGGGTCATGATGCGGGTGTGAAATCTTCCGGGCTCGGAACCGCGTCCGCCACCTCGCTGGTGGTAGCGAACATGATTGGGACCGGCGTCTTCGTTTCCCTGGGCTTCCAGCTCGTCGATTTCCACTCGGCTCCTCCGATCATGCTGCTATGGCTGCTGGGCGGTGTGGTCGCACTCTGCGGGGCGCTTTCTTACGCAACACTCGCCACCTTGCTGCCGCGGTCGGGAGGCGAGTATCATTTCCTGGGAACCATCTATCACCCGTCGCTTGGCTTCATGGCGGGCCTGCTGTCCGCGATCGTGGGCTTCGCGATTCCCACCGCCATCACCGCGCTCGCGATGGGAGGCTATCTCGCCCGCGCATGGCCTGAGATCCCCCCGCGCGCGGCCGCGGTGGCTGTCATTCTGTTAGGTGCCTTCGCCCACGGCCTGAGCTCCCGCACCAGCGGCCGGGTACAAACCTGCAGTACCGTGTTGAAGCTCCTTCTCATCAGCTTCTTTCTCGTGTCCGTGATGGTATTGCCGGGCAAGGGAGACATCCGTTGGCATTTCATCCCATCGGAAGATCTCGGACAAATCGGCAAGCCCGCCTTCGCCAAGGCGATCTTCTATGTGTTCTATGCCTATAGCGGCTGGAACGCCGCGGTGTATGGCCTTGAGGAATGGCATGAGCCCCGACGGACCATCAAACGCTCGCTCATCGGCGGCACCTTGTTGGTGACCGTGCTATACATCGGACTCAATGCCGCGTTCCTGGTCGCCGCACCGGTGGCGGCGCTCAGCAGCGAGCGCGAGGTGGCCCATGTTTCGGCAGCCGCACTCTTCGGTCCTCAAGCGGGGCGCCTGGTTTCCGGGCTGTTTGCGATCGGCTTGTTTGCCTCGGTCAGCGCGCTGTTGTGGGCGGGACCGCGAGTGCTGGACTCGATGGGCCGCGACGTCCGTGCATTGCGGTTCTTTTCTCCACGCCATGAAATCCCGCTGCGTCCGCTCATTTTTCAAGGGCTGCTGGCCATCGCCCTGGTGCTTGCGGGCGATTTCGAATTCCTCCTCACCTTCACCCAGACCGGCCTCACGCTCTGCACCTTTCTCGCCGTGCTGGGCCTCGTGCTTTTAAAATTCCGTGGCCGCAAAGTTCCGGCGGCGTCATTAGTTCCTGCCTTGATTTTTGTCGGGTTCACGGGTTTTGTTATTGTCCGATTGTTTTTCGCCGAACCGCTTCCCGCGGCCTGCGGATTTCTAACCGCCCTCGCCTGCATGTTGCTATGGTTTCCACTCCAACGGTTATCGACATGAAATTCCTAACATTCCTGTTTCCACTTTTACTCACCGGTTGCGGATCGTCCCCCGAGGTAACGAAAGACGTCCAAGGCAACGACATCCCCGAGTCTTTCAAAGACGTCGGCGGCACCGCCAGTTCGACCGACATCGCGCTGTTCCTCGGTGGCCGCCCCGTTCGTCATGGCGCCCAACTTTCGAAGCTTCAACAAACCTTCGAATACCACGCCTTCTCCAACGATATGTTGCGGAGATGGAACCTCCGCACCACGCGGAGGATTGCCGCGCAAAACGAATGGCAGGCTGCGAACATCGCTCCTCTCACCGGCTCGGCACACACCATCGTCTATCCCTTTGGCGGTCCCGACCTGCTCTATGTGATGTCGCTTTTTCCCAAGAGTTCACGCTATGTTCTGCTCGGCCTTGAGCCCGCTGGAGCTTATCCCGACCTCGAACACGCCAGTCCGGGCAGCGTCGTCGGATCGCTTGACCGACATGCCAAGTCGATGGAGACCGAACTGATGTACGGTTACTTCATCACCAAAGACATGAAGGCCGATCTCACGAACGGCGCTCTGCAAGGTGTCACTCCGATCCTGCTTTCATCGCTCGGCTTGATGAATGCCACGGTGAACAACATTCAATCGACATCCGCGGGTGGCAACTCGGCGGTGGAAATCGATTTCACCCTTCCGCAAGGGGGCAGGAAATCGGTCATCTATGTTTCCGGCGATCTTTCTAACAGCGGCTTCCGCGGTTCCTATCAATCGTGGCTTTCCTCGGCGGGTTCCGGCTCCATCGCGTATTTCAAAGCGGCGTCTTATCTGACGCAGGACTCCGGTTTCAGCGGCATCCGCAACTGGGTTCTCGGCAATTGCCATGCGGTGGTTCAGGACGATTCGGGCATTCCATACTCGGCCTATGACAAACAAAAGTGGAACATCCATTTGTTCGGAAGTTATTACGGCCCCATCGAGCTCTTCGCGAACCACGGCCAGTCCGACCTGAGAGCCGCTTATGCCGCGGCGGGCCCGGTGCCGGGACTGACTTTTGGCTCGGGCTATCAAATGATTCCATCGCAAGCGAACCTGATGGTTGCCACCCGCAAATGAAAACGCGGCGTGATTTCCTCAGGCTCTCCGGTCTCGCCGCAACCGCTGTTTGCTCGGGCTGCGCGACAGGCAGTTCCGGCGCGGGCTCATGGACGCGTTCCGAAATTGAAATGCTAGATGCCAATGCGCGCCGCAACGGAGGCCAGGGTTGGGCGGCTTGGGAAGGCGGCCGGCAAATCACCGCAACGAACAGCGACAGCCGCGGGCCCGCGCTGAGCATCACAAAATCCATCGCCGCCCTCGCGGTAACTCGTGCCGTTGGCGAGGGGTTGCTCAGTCCATCCGAACACGTTGCCGACACCATCACCGAGTGGCATGGCGATCCGTTGAAATCCCGCATCACGGTGCTGATGTTGCTTCAACAAACTTCCGGACTCGAGGCGGGGGTGATCCCGCTTTATCGGAATCATCCGGCCGACAAAGGCAGCGCCGCGGTTGCCCTCAGGTGCGTGGATTCACCGGGAAGCGTCTTTCGCTACGGCCCGGGACATTGGGAAGTGCTCGCGGAAGTGCTCAAACGCAAGCTCGCACCGAAACGCGAATCGCTGGGTGCTTTCATGAGCCGATCCGTGATGCAGCCCGTCGGCCTCAGCCGGGGCCATTGGCGTTCGGACAAAAAGGATGTGCCTTATCTTTCCACCGGCACCGAACTCAACGTCAAAGAACTTGGCCGTCTCGGCAAGACCATCGGCAATCTGCTGAACGGAAACAATTCGGATGGTCTCAAAGCCTCGCACTTCGCGGAAGTCACCCGCCCTTCCGCGGCGAATCCGATGTTTGGCGGAGGGTTGTGGCGGAATAGCAATGTCCGTCGTCCGGGCACCGTTGCGATTGAAGTCGAGCGCTCGATCAATGGTCCCTTGTCCAGTGGCTACTGGAGCCATGCCTGTCTATCCACCCAGCAACCCGCGGACTTCGTTGCCTTGATCGGCTCCGGCGGGCGGCGGGTTTATATTTGGCCAAGTGAGGCAAAGCGAATCGCCCGCCAAGGATCATCGGGCTCATGGAGCGACGTGGCGTTTCTGGCGAAGGTGTAGGGGAAGAGGTGTTATGAGTTATTGGTTAAACGTTATAAGGAAAGAACTCTCCCCTTTTAACCAATAACCATTAACTGATAACCTCATTCCTTCAACAGCCGCGCCGGCACGCCTTCGTTGGTGATTTTGACAGGTTTGATCTGGCCATTCGCATCAAACTCCATGCGGTGGCGAGGATGTTTTATCGTGTTCGGACGATTCCGTCTCACACCGATTTCCCCGGAACAATATGTTCCGGTCCGGCCACACCCAGTTTGGCTTCCAACTGCCGTAAGGCGTAGATGACGATGAAGGACAACTGCATCAGAAGATACCACGCGGTGAATTTTGAAATCGAGACGGGCCGCCACCCTCCCTTCTGGTTGGGATAGGTCCAGGCGTGCGCGATCGTCCCCAGATTTTCGGCGAGCCATATGAAAAACGCGACAAGGCAGAAGCCGAGCAGCAGGTTCATGTGGAAGGTCCTTTCCTTGGGCTTGAAGTAAACCTGGGTTTTCCGAAAGGCGATGATGCCGATGACGATCAGGCCCCAGCGTAGATCGATGACCCAGTGGTGGGTGAAGAAGTTGAGATAAGCGATGACTGCGATTGAGCCCGCCAGCCAGAGCGGCGGAAAGTGGGCGAAGCTGAAATGAAAGCCACGCCAGGCACGTGCCATGTAGCTGCCGATGGCGGAGTACATGAAACCGGCGAACAACGGGACATTGCCGATGCGGAGGACTGAATGCTCCGGATAAGCCCACGAGCCGATGGCATCGGAGGTTTTGAAAAGCTCCATCGCGGTTGCCAGAAGGTGGAATAGGAAAATAACGCCGATTTCCCGCCATGACTCCAGCTTGAGAAGGACCAGAACGATTTGGATGGTGACTGCGTAAATCACCAGCGCGTCATAGCGCGCGAGCGGGATGTCCGGATACCAAAGCCGGGTTCCGAGAATCCCTAACAGCAACAACGCGCCGAAGATGCAGGCCCAAGCCTGCTTGAGGCCGAACCATAGAAATTCATGGAGAAAAGGATGGCTGGTTCGAAGGACCGCCATTCTCTTGTCGATGAACTCCACGGGATTCATCGTGATCCTTTCGGGGCGCGCTGTTCGGATCTGGTAGGAATGGGAATGGCCCTCCCTGATGTCAAGCTGCGAAGAGCCGCGACAACGCTTCATTTTGCAAAATAATGAATGCAGGACGCATCGGAAAACGCCCGCGCTTCGCCACAAACCGCGTGATTCCGTCAGGCACGCTTCCAGCTCGGACTATCCAGTATGAAAGACCTATGACGTGTGTGTCGATGAAGGGCTCGTCACGAGCCGCAAGCCCGAGGACCTGAATGCGTTCTGCGAGAAGATGATCGAGGAATTCGCGGAGGGGAAACACAGCCTCCAACGTCTTAAGCGGCAACCGCGGGCACCTCCTTTTGATTTTGGAAAGACCCACCCCCCCCGGGCTTCATTCAGTCCGGCGGATACATGCAGCTTTCAGCGCGCCAATCGGCCACTTTCCGTCTTTCGCAGGCCCTACGTCATTGCGTGGTTGTTTAAATATCAGGAAATGTTTATTGTCTACCCGTTCGACTGACATCCCGTCACCGGACGCTCTCCTGAAGGTGCTCCTTAGAACGGCATCCTCCCACCGAACACATCCCCACCCTACACACACCATGAAATTGACCAGCACCTCCAGCATCAAGCGCAAGTCCGGTATGACCCTCCTCGAATTGACGGTCGTCATCCTCGTCTTGCTTTCCCTTATCTCGATCCTCTTCATTGGTGCCCGCGCCTGGAAGAAGGGTTCGGATCGTGCCGCAAACATTCTGAACATTCGCAACGTGCAGCAAGCCGTTCGTGCCCACTCGAACGTCCGTGGCATGAACATCGGCGACGCACTGGCCTCCAGCGAAATCGTTGGTACCGGCAAGTATTTCAATTCCGTCACGGCGCCGAACTCGGACATTACCTACACATACGGCACCACCATCCCCAACTACGGCACGCTGTATCTGATCGGCGCCTATGCGTCCGGCACCTCGGCCGACTACGCGCCAGCTGCCAGCAGCTATACCGAGTGGTAATTGCCTGAATTAACAAACCCTAAACACCTTTGAGCGGCTCACCCGGAAACGGGTGGGCCGCTTTTTTCATGAGGTCTCTACGGCCATTTGCTCTCCTATTCAAGCCGACCCGTCATTGCGTAGGTTGTGTGAATATCAACAACATCGTAGTGTCTGCCCGTTCGGCTCTCTTAATCGCCGAACGCTATCCCTATGATGTTCTCAGAAAACATCACCTACACCAACAACACCCTGAAAATACACACCATGAAACTGACCAACACCCGCAGCATGAAACGCAAGTCCGGCATGACCCTCCTCGAATTGACGGTCGTCATCCTCGTCTTGCTCTCCCTTATCTCGATCCTCTTCATCGGCGCCCGCGCCTGGAAAAAGGGTTCGGACCGCGCAGCGAACATCCTGAACATCCGCAACGTGCAGCAAGCCGTTCGCGCCCACTCGAACATCCGCAGCATGAACATCGGCGACGCGCTCGCTTCTTCCGAAATCGTCGGGTCCGGCAAATATCTCAATGCTGTGAACGCGCCGAACACCGATGTGACCTACGCATACGGCACCGTGGTTCCAGCGATCGGCACCTTGTATCTGGTCGCCACCTACGCGTCCGGCACTTCGACGGACTATGCTCCGTCCGCAAGTACCTACACGGAATGGTAAGCGCCTGAATATCGAAACCCTTGCAAACTATCGAGCGGCCCTCCCGGCAACGGGAAGGCCGCTTTTTCATCCGGGTGAAGCGGCCAGCCCACGTGATCGCGTAGGTTGTGGATTATCAAGTTGCCCGTAGCGTTTATCTGGGTTCGGATGAAACTCATCACCGAACGCTATCCCTATGATGTTCTCAGAAAACATCACCTACATCAAACAACACCCTGAAAATACACACCATGAAACTGACCAACACCCATACCATGAAGCGCAAGTCCGGCATGACCCTCCTTGAATTGACGGTCGTCATCCTCGTCCTGCTCTCCCTGATCTCGATCCTCTTCATCGGCGCCCGCGCCTGGAAGAAGGGTTCGGACCGTGCCGCAAACATCCTGAACATTCGCAACGTGCAGCAAGCGGTGCGCGCCCACGCCAATGTTCGCGCCATGAACATCGGCGATGCGCTCGCATCGACCGAAATCGTCGGCTCCGGCAAGTATCTCAATGCCGTTAACGCTCCGAATACCGACATTACCTACGCCTACGGAACCGTAATCCCGGCGATCGGCACCCTGTACTTGGACGTCACCTATGCGTCCGGCACTTCGACCGACTACGCTCCGGCCGCAAGCAGCTACACGGAATGGTAAGCGCCTGGATCAACAACATCGGATAACACTTGGGCGGCCCACCGGCAACGGCGGGCCGCCTTTCATTTCACGGCTTGATGTGACAGCCGGAAGGTCCGGATATCGAAAGCGCGCAGGCTGAGTGCCGTGGAATTCGATGCGTCCGGCAGCGCTTTCTGTTAGATCCACCCAGCGCTGCATCGGAATTTCAAAGCGGGCGGCATCCCAACTCGTGTTCAGGTGCACGGGCCGGCGGACATGGCCGCATTGGATTTCGCAAATCGAATGACGCGCTGGATGGATGAGCCGGGAAGGATGTCGTGAAATTGGTTCAACAGCAGGAGTTTCCACGCCCGGTCGAGGCAGCGCGCGGTTGCCGAGCCTTCCTTGGCAGTGCCATGTCCCGGCACATCCCACACGGTTCGCTCCGGCGCGGGATCATTTTCTAACAGTTCACCGGGAGCGATGATCGAAAGAATCGCATCGAAAAACTCGGCATCGCGCAGCAGTAATTCGCAACGGCGGTTCATCCACTTGTTATGGGCCTGGCTGGTATAGGTGCCGCGATGAAGCTCGAGATAAAGTTCGCCGCACCAGACCGGCGGATCATCGATGTCGGCTTCCGCGTCATCGAAGAACCCCTTCACGGTGCCAAACTCAACCGCGGGCAGGCCTTCGAAATTTTTCCAACGGCGGATGCGTTCGATCATTTCGACAGTAGGACCGCCACCGCCATCACCGTAGCCGTAGGGCATCAACGAGCACGAAGCCCGGTCTTTTTGGGCGAACTGCCGCTCGGCCCGCTCCAGTTCCTTGGCTTGGACGCGGGCGTTGTAAGTATCAACCGGCGGAAAATGGCTGAAGATGCGGGTGCCATCGATGCCTTCCCAAAGGAACGTGTGGTGGGGAAAACGATTGGTGTCGAATCTAACAGAGGCGCGAGAATATTGAATTAGTCAGCCCAGGACCGCCCCGGCGGGTTCTGGAATCGGCGGCGGACGCTTGCGCTTCGGGCTGTTTCCTCGACACGGCCTTCCGAGCCCTTAGTTTAAGGTTCATTCAGCCATGAGTCCGCCCCTTTCCCCCTGCTCCACTTTCCGCCAAGCGCTGGCGGCGGAGTCACCGCTGCAGATTGCGGGCGCGATCAATGCCTACGCGGCGTTGCAGGCCGAGCGCACCGGATTTCAGGCCCTCTATCTCTCCGGTGCCGGTGTTGCCAATCACTCCTATGGCATTCCTGACACGGGACGTACCGAGCTCGACGATGTGCTCATCGATGTCCGGCGCATCTGCGGCAGAGTGAAGCTGCCCTTGCTGGTCGATATCGACACCGGCTGGGACGATCCGGCGAAAGCGGTGCGCGAAATGGCCGCCGCGGGTGCCGCCGCGGTTCATATCGAGGACCAGGTGGCGGCGAAGCTTTGCGGCCACCTGCCGGGCAAGCATTTGGTGTCATCGCAGGAAATGGTCGCCCGTGTGCAAGCGGCGCTGTCGGGAAAGCCGGACGCAGATTTTCTGATCATGGCCCGCACGGATGCGGTCGCAGTCGAAGGATTGCGCGCTGCCATCGACCGCGCGCAGGCCTATGTTGCCGCGGGAGCGGACCTGATTTTCGCGGAGGCGCTGCGTTCGCTGGAGGATTGCCGTGAGTTCACGCGGGAAGTGAAAGTGCCGGTGCTGGTCAATCTAACAGAATTTGGCATCACGCCATATTTCACGCTCGATGAAATGCGCAATGCCGGCGTCGCGATGCTGCTTTACCCCCTTTCCGCCTCGCGCGCTTCGGCAGCGGCGGCCCTGGATGTCTATCAGGCGATCCGCCGAGATGGGACGCAGAGCGGTGTGATTGGCGGAATGCAGACGCGTGCCGAGCTTTACAAAATGTTAGATTACCAACCTCCGAAATAACCCCCATGTCCGAACAACCCAAGGCCAAGAAATCCGTCGCGCTCTCGGGTGTGGTGGCCGGCAATACAAGCGTGTGCACTGTCGGTCAAAGCGGCAACGACCTTCACTACCGCGGATACGACATCGCCGATCTCGCAGACAAGGCGACTTTCGAGGAAGTTGCCTATCTGCTGGTTCACGAACAGCTCCCCAACCGCGCCGAACTTGCGGCTTATGTTTCGAAGCTAAGAAAACTCCGCGGCCTTCCCGCGCCACTCAAAGCAGTGCTTGAGCAAATTCCCTTAGGAGCCCATCCGATGGATGTTCTGCGCACGGCCTGTTCGATGTTGGGAAACCTTGAACCGGAAAACCTGCCATCCTCCGGCGCGGGCCCATCAACGGCCGCCGGCGCACGCGATCTGGCGGATCGCCTCCTCGCGTGCCTGCCATCGATGCTGCTCTACTGGCATCACTTCGCCACCAATGGCAAACGCATCGAAGTCCAGACGGAAGACGCGTCGATTGCCGCACATTTCCTCCACCTGTTGCACCAACGGCCCGCATCGCAAGCGGAGATCCATGCGCTCGACCGCTCGTTGATTTTGTATGCTGAACACGAGTTCAACGCATCGACATTCACAGCGCGCGTCATTACAGGCACGGCTTCGGATTTTTACTCGGCCATCGTGGGTGCCATCGGTGCCTTGCGGGGGGCCAAACATGGTGGAGCCAACGAGGTCGCCTATGAAATCCAGCAGCGCTATGTGTCGGCGGACGATGCCGAGAAAGACCTGCGGGTCCGCTTGGCGAACAAGGAGATTGTCATTGGCTTTGGTCATCCCGTTTACACCGTCAGCGATCCACGCAACGCGGCGATCAAGGAAATCGCACGCCAACTTTGCGAAACCAACGGACATCAGAATCTTTTCGACATCGCCGAGCGCATGGAAACGGTGATGTGGAATGAGAAGCGGATGTTTCCGAATCTCGATTGGTTCAGCGCCGTCGCATACCATGAGCTTGGTGTGCCCACCGCGATGTTCACTCCGCTGTTCGTCATAGCCCGCACCGCCGGCTGGGCCGCGCATATTGTCGAGCAACGCATCGATGGCAAACTCATCCGGCCCGGAGCCAATTACACGGGCCCGGAGGACCGGCCGTTTCCATCGCTCGACCAACGGTAAATTTTTCCCGCCACCGCCGTGTCCTCGCCCATCAGCAACATCCGCCCGGATCCCGATTCTCTGTTAGAAGAAATCGCGGACTACGTTCTCGATTTCAAGGTCGCCAGCGACGAAGCCTTCGACACCGCCCGCTGGTGTCTCGCCGACACCCTTGCCTGCGGCATCATGGCATTGGCTTATCCGGCTTGCACCAAGTTGTTGGGACCTGTCGTGCCGGGGACCAGCATCGACCGTGGAGCGCGCGTTCCGGGAACGTCTTATGAGCTAGATCCCGTGCAAGCGGCTTTCAACATCGGCACGATCGTGCGCTGGCTCGACTTCAACGACACCTGGCTTGCCGCCGAGTGGGGCCATCCGTCCGACAACCTGGGAGCCATCCTCGCCACCGCCGATTGGTTGTCGCGGAATGCCGGCCATTCACCCGCCGCGTTTTCGTCGCCACTCGCGGCACGGGAACTGACGATGCGCGATGTCCTGGTCGCGATGATCAAGGCCCATGAAATCCAGGGCGTGCTCGCTCTTGAAAATTCATTCAACCGCGTCGGCCTCGACCATGTGCTTTTGGTCC
Source organism: Akkermansiaceae bacterium (assembly GCA_031371445.1). Taxonomy (GTDB): domain Bacteria; phylum Verrucomicrobiota; class Verrucomicrobiia; order Verrucomicrobiales; family Akkermansiaceae; genus Luteolibacter. The sequence goes on along the minus strand of JANMJQ010000182.1, from coordinate 268 downwards.
GCATCGCCTCCACCGCCGTCACCGCCGCCATGCTCGGTGGCAACCGCGCGCAAATCATCAACGCGATTTCCCATGCCTGGCTCGATGGATCGTCGCTCCGTACCTATCGCCACGCGCCGAACACCGGCTCGCGCAAGTCATGGGCCGCGGGCGATGCGACCAGCCGCGCAGTACGCCTCGCGCTCATCGCCATGACGGGTGAGATGGGCTATCCGTCCGTTTTAACCGCAAAAACATGGGGCTTCCAGGATGTCTCGTTCAAAGGCCG
>JANMJQ010000154.1:0-9383 GCA_031371445.1 Akkermansiaceae bacterium | reverse complement strand
TTTGGTTGGGTATCCCATGGCGGTATTGGTTAGATCGAATCTAGCGTATATACTAGAGTCAAAAATCGCATGAGACAACCTTAAAATGTCATAAAATGGAGAAAAACTAGATCACTGATCTAGAAAGAACCAAACTCCAGGCCCGGGGTGAAACCCCGGGAAACTGTCGTGTCATTCATTTGCGTCCCAACGGGACGCCTCATGCTGCCAACGTGCTTGCCATCGTCGCACGTAGTTCCGCTTTAGCCCAATGCCTTTAAGGATTAGCATTGAGATCAATTCAATTTCTTCAGGCCAACGGTCTGAACCATACCAGCCCAGGGCAACGCCCTGGGTATGCATGCATTATAATATCCAGAGCTCTGTAGGAGCGACCCAATTGACGAGCCACCGCGTTGGTCCGCCCCTTCAGGGCTAACAATTTTTTAAATCCAATCACCCAGGGCGTTGCCCTGGGCTGGTATGGTCCGCACCGTTGGTGCTGGAGAAATCCGAGTCTCTAAAGGAATCGCGCTTCAGCCGGATCTTAAAATGTCCTCCTGAAGGAGACTACCTACAAAGAACTCACTCCCCCACCTTACCCGGAAAGCGGAAGTGGCGCTGGATGCTGTAGTCGAATAGGATGTTGTCCCACTTCGCGCCGCCGCCCATGTTGTGGACGACCCAGGCTTCACCGCTGCGGCCACCCGGACTTGGAACGACGATGCCGATATGGTTCTCTGCATTTCCAAGCGACCAAACAACGATATCGCCGGGCAGGTAGTCGGCGGCATTGCGCGTCGGAGTGATGCGCTCGCCCTTGCGTTCGAAGAAGCGTTGGAGATTCGGGACACGGCGATGGTCCATTGATGCATCCGGGCCGGCGGCACCCCACAGTTGCGGGTAGAGCCGGAAATTTTCGGTCATGTCTTCGTGGAGCAAGGCCGCAAGATCCATGTCCATCGAGCGGTAGCTGCGAACAACGACATCGGCGGCCACGCCTTTGCCGATCGGAGCGTCGCCCTTGGTGTTGTCAGACAAGCGCGAGCCGGGGATGCCTGCGGAAATTTTCAGGGCGGCGGCGGCGAGACCATCAGCGAAGGATTTTTTCGCTTCGAGAGAGGAGATCAATTCGACCGCCTGCTCGGTGGAGGCACCGACTTGGGCGGCGCGCAGGAATGGCATCAAGGGCCGGGCGAACCAGACTCCCATAGCCAGAGCGATCACGATAATGACCCAACCTCCGAAGAAATTTCGACGCCTCGGCTTCTGCGGCCGGGGTCCGATGTATTCGATGGTGGAATAGAATCCTGAGGGCGGGCGTGCCATGGGTTGTTTGCCCGCGACAGAAAGCAAATCGGGCGAAAAAAAGCGAGTTAATTTCAGAAATTCCTACAGCCTTTGCAGCAGCTTGGTTCTTCCGCTCTCGACAGCCCCAGCCGGCTGGCGGCATGCTGCGCGGGATGACCATTTTCACCACTTCGCGGGCCTTGGATTGGGGTGGATTGGACGTGCCCATGTTCGGCTTGGCCAAGGATCTGCGTGGCACTCCGCTGGACCCGCCCGCGGGCTTTTCCCTGGTCGCCGATCCGCAGTATCTATGGTTCATCGCCAGCCATCGCCGGCCGGCGCGACTGCACCCGGAGGCCAAGCCCGGAATTTTTCAAAACGGGCTTTGGAACCACGACGTGGCGGAGCTTTTTATAACAAATTCCAGCGGGCGTTATCTCGAGTTCAACCTGTCACCCAACGGCGCGTGGTGGACCTGCGAATTCACCGCGCCGCGGGTGCGGGCCGAAGTGGAGGACATCGCAATGCCGGAGATCGCAACGTTCTCCGAAATGGCGCCCGACGGTTCCTGGCTTTCCGCGATGGCCATTCCGCTCGACATCCTGCGGGCCCGTGTCGATTTCGGACCGGACACGCGCGTCAATGTGACAATGATCCTCGAATCGCCTGCCCAACGGTTCGTCAGCGCATGCGATCTGGGCGACGGTCCGCCCGATTTCCACCAACCTGCAAAATTCCGGACTGCGAGCTTCGTTCCGATACCGGAATAGCCGTCGCTTCGCCGCTTGGACTGTCCTGCAACCCGTGTTAGTAAAACCCAGTGACCCGCTTTCAAATCGAAGATCTTCTCGCGCAGGATGCCTCCGGGGTCGTGTTCCGCGCGCTCGATACGGAAACGGGCCTGCCGGTAACTGTTAGAAGATTCTTCCCCTTCGGCGCGGATGGCGGCGGCTTGAGCGCGGAAGAGCAGGCGGCCTACGACCTCGCCGCCACGCGGCTCTCCGAAATCTCCCACCCCGCCCTGCGCTCCGTCATCTGCGGCGGCTGTGATCCGGTGGACGGCATGCCTTATCTCGCAACCGAGTGGATCGATGGAGCGTCGCTCGCCGATATCGTCACCACGGGCAGTCTAACAGAAAAGACCGCGGCGCAAATCATCACCAAGGTTCTCGAGGTTTGCGAACTGCTGTCCGAGCTGTTTGCGGACGAGGCGATCTGGATTGATACCGACATCAAGACCTTCATCGTGGCGCCGGAGGATCGGGGGATCACGTTTTGGATTTCGCCGTTGAAATGGCTGGGCCGCAACGAAACCCAGCGCGGGATGGATTCGATCGTGCGGCTTGCCACCAACATCATGGGTTGGCGTGGCAAGGCTGCGAGCGAGCTGCCACAGGGCGCCCTTGCGAACTGGCTCAACTGGCTGCGTGTGGCGGCCGGCACCGCGACTTTACGCGAGACAAGGACACGGCTCGCAAGTTGCGTGGCGGGCAATCAACCGGTTGCCTCACGCGCAACTGTTAGACCACCGGCACGGACGGGCAAGGTGGTCAAAAAAAAGAAGAAATCCAAGATGCCGGCGATCTTGATGTCGCTGTTGCTGCTCACTGCCATGGGTGTCGGCGGCTGGCAAACGATCCTTTGGCGCAACAAGAAGCTCGCTGACAAACCCAGCACCGCGATTGAACTTCCCGCGAATGCACCAGAAATTGTGAAACGCGGATCATCCAAGCCGGCGGCTTCCGCTGCCACAGGGCTCGATGATTCCGATGCCGTTCCGGAGACCGAACGTTCGCCGGAAGAAGCCAACCGGCGGCTGCGCGAGTTGAGCGAACAAGCTGCGAAAGTCGGCTCAGAAAAGGAGGCGGATGCCGCGCATATCGATCAGGAGGTCTCAAAGCGCGGTGGCGTTTTCACACCCAAGGACCAGGACTTGTTGATCGCGCAAAGCGGCAAGGAAGTCGCGCTTGAGGGAGTCATCCAGGAGATCGGTTACTCCAAGTCGAAGAAAACGATGTATCTGCTTTTTTCAAAGGGCGCGGGAGGCAGTGATCCGCGCGGCGGGATTTCCGTGGGCGGCGCGCCGGCCGATCTAACAGAAAACGCGTTGACACCATTGGTCGGAAAAAAAATCCGCCTCCGCGGCAAGGTGACCGTCGATGACGTGGGCAAGGGCCGGCCGGTAATCATGATCGGCAACCGCAAAGCGATCGAGTCCATCGAATGAGTGCTCCGGCATCGCCCGCGGTTCCAACCTTCGCCGTCGTCGGGCGCGTGAACATGGGCAAGTCCGCTGTGATAGCGACCTTGTTGGAGATCGATGACAACGAGCTGATACGCGTCAGTCCGACGCCGGGCGAGACCACGCGCTGCCAGCCGCACCGGGTTGTTTTCGGTGGCCGCGAGTGCGTGCGCTTCATCGACACGCCGGGCTTTTCACGGCCGGTGGAAGCGATGCGCGCGATCCAGCGGCTTCATGGTCCGGGCACGCCGGGAATTGAAACGCTGCGCGAATTCGCCGTCACCGCGGGTGAGGAATTCGGCGACGAGCGGCGTCTGTTAGAACCACTGCTTGAAGGTGCGGGCATTCTCTATGTGGTCGATCCCGCGAAGCCCCTGCGCGACGATTTCCTGGCCGAGATGGAAATCCTGCGCTGGACCGGCCTGCCGCGGCTGGCCTTGCTGAACCGGCACGATGGAGCGTCCGGAGCCGATGAAGAAGCATGGCGCAGCCGACTTGGAGCGACCTTCAATTTGGTGAGAACCTTCGACGCGCATCACGCGCGCTATGACGAACGGCTGAGGTTGTTGAAGGCGCTGTTGGAAATCGAGGAAGGTCATCGCGGCCTGCTGGAGGAAACGATCGCCCTTGTCGAAGACGAGTGGCGGCAGCGGCGGGAGGAAGCCGCGGAAGCCGCGGTGGATTTTCTCGAACGCGCGCTCGGTCTCCGCGTCCGCGCAACCCTTGAGGAACGCGACCTGCAACTGCCAACGCGGCGCGATAAGAAAACAGTTCTGTTAGAGAAAAGGTATTTTGAGGAACTGGCGGCGATCGAACGCGAATGCTTCGACCGCATTTTGAGAATTTACCGGCACCATTTGCTCAAGGCCGACAGCGGTGCGGGGGCGTTTGAGGGAATCGACCTCGGCAGCAAAGAAACATGGACCAAGTGGGGTCTCGGCCGCGGCCAACTGGCAGCGGCGGCGGCGGTTCTCGGTGCGACAACGGGTTTATTAGCCATCGATCTTCCTACGGGTGGGATGTCCCATGGCGCGGGCACGGTGGTGGGCTTTCTGGGCGGCGGTGCGGCTGGATGGTTCAAGGGCGGGGCCTTGCCCGACCTGCGCATTGATCTCGGCGGTGGCGTGAAGCTTGGCACGGGCGATGGCAAATCCCTGTCGGTGGGCCCGCCGGAAAATCCGAACTTCCCCTGGATTCTGTTAGATGGGCTGTTGGTCCGTTATCGCGCGATGCTCGCGCGCGCCCACGGCCGCCGCGATTCCGAATCACTGGCCGGTGGCGCGGATGGATTCACGCGGAGTTTTCCCGCGGATCGCCGCAACCTGCTGATGAAATGGTTCAACAGTTGCCTCAAAGGCTCGCCCAACCGCAGTCTGGAACCGGCGGTGTTTGATGCGTTGGTAAAATCACTTGAGGAGGCGGGTGCTTCTGCGGAGTTGTAGCGCCGTCTGCGATCGGCCCATGATCACATTCCTAAGATGCACCCAGAAGGGATGCACACATGCGAAGATCGCGCTCATAGAGCGCCGCTACAAATCGTTGCAGACTATTCTTAACGTCTCGGCTTTGCGACCTTCGGTTCGGCCTTTTTCGGAGCTTGATCCGCCTGGTTTTTCTCCGCCGTATTCTTGTAGCGAAGGATGCCGTAGTCCTTCAGGTTGTGCATGAAGGTCTTCACATCGACAGCGACATCGTTGTCCGCCGCGAGCGCGCCTAACAGACCTTTGCCGTGGTTGATGCCGCGCATGACACCGCCGGTTTCATTCATGGCGCTGGAAAAATCATCGACCGCTTTCGGGATCTTGGCGAGTGAGGGTTTCAAGCCGCGGATCGCATCGTCCGCGGACTTGATCGTGACGCGCGCGTCAGCGGCGGCGAGGCGCACGGACTCGATCGCGGTGCGGGCTTCTTCGACGGTGGGATCAAACTTCGCGCTGGTCGCATCCCAACGCGCGGTGGTTGAAGCCAGATTTGCCAGGGTCGTATCGAAGCGCTGCAGATTCGGCTCGGAAAGCAGCGATGTGTTGACCTTGTCCATGGCCGTGCGGATTTGTTCGCTCGCACTGCGCAAATCGGTGACCGCTTCATCCGCTTTCACGAAAGTCTCCTGGGCCTGTTTCACGATCCCCACCACGTCCTCGACGATTTTCTCGGCGTTGTTTTGCAGCGCCTCCAGACCTGTTAGACCCGCGCCTTCAATGCGGCTGCCTGGCGCGATGAAGCCCTTGCTGCGGTCCTTGGGAGGAACGATCACCAGCAGCTTGTCGCCTAACAGAGTCGCCGACTCGATTTGAAACTCGGAGCCGGTGGGAATCTTGATCTTGTCGTGGATGGTCAGTTCGACCTCCACTTTCACCGCTTCATTGAGCTTCGGCAAATTCGCGACTTTGCCGATCGGCGCACCGCTCATGCGAACCTCCGAGCCTTTGATCACACCGGATGCATCTTCGAACACCACGGTGATTGTGTAATGCCCGCCGAGGTTTTCGCGGAATTTTCCGAACTGCAAAATCAGTCCGCCCAGCAGGAACAGTCCGGCGAACACGAACGCGCCGACATACAACTCGGTGCGCTTTTTCCCCCCTGCCATAATTCACCCATAGCAGGAAATCGGAGGGAAGAAAGGGGGAGTTGATAGGGAATGTTGATAGTTGATGGTTGATAGTTGATGGAAAGGGATAATTCAGCCTCCGGCGGTCATTCCCAGGGCTCGCCGGAATCGCCTTCCATGAAGGCTTTGAGCACGGGGTCCTTCGCTTCCCGTAATTCGTCCGGAGTGCCGGTCCAGTGAACCTTGCCTTCCTTCAGAAACACGACCCGGTCGGCGATGCGGAACACGCTCCGCAGTTCGTGCGTGACGACGATATTGGTAATGCCGCGCTCTTGTTGCAGATGCTTGATCAAGTGGTCGATCGAGTCCGCGGTGATGGGATCGAGCCCCGAGTGCGGCTCGTCATAGAGCACGCAGGCCGGCTTGTTGACGACCGCCCTCGCGAGCGCGACCCGCTTGCGCATGCCCCCGGAAAGCGCTGAGGGCAGCTTGTCCTCCTCACCCGGAAGTTTTACGATTTCCAAGGCTTCGGTGACGCGGCGGGCGATTTCCTCCTCATCCTTGAGCCCGCTTTCGCGAAGGGGAAACGCGACATTTTCCGCAACGGTCAATGAGTCGAAAAGCGCCCCGCCCTGGAACATCACGCCCATTTGCCGCCGGACCGGACCGAGACTGCGGTCATGGAGTTTGCTGATTTCCACGCCGTCCACTTCGATGGTCCCGCCGGTGGGGCGCAGCAATCCCGGAAGATGTTTGAGCAAGACGGATTTTCCGCCGCCGGAACTACCCAGAATCACCAGCGTTTCACCGTGGAAAACATCGAGGTCGACCCCGCGCAGGACTTCGTCGTCCCCGAATTTCTGGGTAAGCCCGCGGATACGGATAAAGAGCTCCGGCACGTTATGAACAAGCATGGCTGCGGCCCGGAAGCAAGCCGCCAGCGCTCAGAACAGGTCTGATAGATTTTTCGGATCCGTCTTGGCCAGCATCGTGACGACTTGGCCGTCCTGCTCCCAGGTCGTCGTGGCCCATTCGCCGTTTTGCGCGATGGGTGGGATCCCCTGCTTGGGGAAATCCCCTTCCACATCCTCGCGCCGGAAAACCACCAAATGCACCAGGCCGTCTTTGCCCCGGTCGAAGCAAATCAACGAGCCGCGCTTGCCATCGATCACCAACTCGCGGCAACCAACGCCGGCCAGGGCCTCCAGGCCACGCGGCACCGACCGGGGACAAGGCAGGTTCCTCTCCTTCAAATGCGCCATCAACGGCGGGTGCTCCGTATGTTTGACTTCGAGATAAAAATCGGACGATTCGAAGGTGCGGACAAAGCCCGCCTGCACCGCTTGAATGGGGATGCTCTCGTTTTTCGCCACCGTCTTGGGCTTGCCGCCCGGGACGAGCAGGATGGCGAGCGCGATCCCCGCCGCGGCCGCGAGTGGCATGGCCCAGCGTGTGAATCTAACAATTTTTTCCTGCGCCGGGGCCGTCCGGTCCATCGCCGCCAGCACTTGTTCGCGCAGCCCGGCAGGTGCCTGGATCGACGAAAACGCGTCGAACCAAACCGTGTCTCCAGCATCGGCAGCCGGTTCGAAATCACCGCGCTCAGCGGCAAGGCAGCCGAGAACATCGGCACGCAGGTTTTCAGGCAATGGCAGCGATCCCAAGGCCTTCGCGAATGCCGCATCGAACGCGCGCTCGTGCGCCAACCACTCGCCGAGCTCGCGGTTTTCCATCGCCAGCTTGAGCGCTTCGGCGAAATCAGCGTCGTTCACGTCCGCTCCATCGGGACGGAAGCTGCGCAAAATGAAACGTGCTTCTTCGTTATCCACGGTGTTGGGTCCCTCCGGGTTCGATGTGCAAAATGTTCTTCGGCGCGCTCGATGGCTCGTCATGCATCCGCTTTCGCAACAAATCTTTGCCGCGCGAAAGCCGCGACATCACCGTGCCGATCGGCAGGTCGAGGATCTCCGCGATTTCCTTATAACTGTGCTGCTGGAGGTAAAACAAAGTCAGCACCGTGCGATGGCTTTCCTCAAGTGAACCTAACAGCTCAAGAGCACGCTGCCCGTCCATCTGGCGATCTGCATCTTCATCAGGCGCGGGGATCGATGCCACCGCAGCTTCGTCGAGAGGCTCGTCGGCAAAGCGCGAGGAGCGCCGGCGCTGGTTGAGAAATTCGCGCCGCAAGGTCGTGAACAACCAGGTCTTCGCTTTGCTGCGGTCCTGCAACTGGCTGTTCTTCGCCGCCCAGATGCAGAACGTTTCCTGCACCAGATCGGAAGCCTGCTCGACATTCCGCGTCAGCGACATCCCGAAGCGAAACAACGCCTGGTAATGGGCATCGACCAGTTCGGAAAATTCACTCATCGGCGTTTGTGGGAGGCTTGAGTAAGGTTCCTATTCCGAAAATTTCAGTCCGATTTCAGGCTATTTCTCAAAAGCCTTTCCAGTGCCCGCGGACTTCGACACCAGCGCCACCACCCCATCAACAGGATCAGGGTGGTAGTCGTAAGGCAGCTTGTTGCGGTCCGGCCAGTTCCAAGTGGCGGGCGCATTGAATTGAAGCGCGGCCCGCTCGACGCTGCTTTTGAAATTGTTCGCGACTTCGAACGCGCGGTTCGGATCCTTTTCCTTGTGCGCATCCGGCTTCGGGGTCACCGCGGGATCGTCGCCTCCCTCCGCCTCAACGTCTGCATCGGAATTTGGCGGACGCGGGTTTTCGTTGCGGCTGTCAACGATGCAGATCGTGCCCCCGAGCTTGTTGGTAATGTTGTCCTTCGCGTGGGAAAACGTGGTGGCGATCCGCGTGTCTTTATAAACGCAGTTCTCCACCAAGGTCACCGCACCGCTGACCGAGATGGTCGCGTTCTCCGCACCATCGACGAAATTATCGAACGCATGGATGTTGCCGGACCGCGCCCGCGGCGCACGGTCGGCGATATTCTGCCACCAGTTATGATGCAGCGTGACGTTGAGCTTCCCGCGATCCAGCGCGGTGGCGGTGGGACTCGAAGAATGCCCGATCAGCATGCTCTTCTTGTGCGCTCCGCGTTCGTCACCGGAAAAATGGCACCAGGACACCGTGACCAAGTCGGAGCCATGGGTGATGTCGAGTTGTCCGTCGTAACATTTTCCAAAGTCGCAATGATCCACCCAGATGTGATGGCTCGGCACTTTTCCCGAGCTCGTGATGCGGATGTAATCCCAGCCATAACGATCGTATTTGCCGGTGGGATCGGCTTCCCACAAATCGCGGAACTTCAGGTTGCGGATGATGACGTTGCCCGCCCCATGCACATCGATCATGCCATGGCGGATGGT
>JANMJQ010000117.1:0-7977 GCA_031371445.1 Akkermansiaceae bacterium | reverse complement strand
GGGACTAAAAAGCCGATCGGGCGATGCGGGCTTCTTCAAGCACCGGCAACTCCTCGATCGACATTCCGTCTCTCGGCCCCCCTCCGTCGTGGCGGCCCGGGAAACTAGTCCCCCGCCCCACCACCGGTCAATACCTTTTCTCATCCTTTTTTCAAATATTTTGCGGTGGATTCAGAGATCATTTGAATTCGTTGAATCTGAGACGATTCACCCGGAACTCGCCGCTTCATCGAGCGTTTTACGAAGCCTCAGCACCACCGCGAACCCCCCGCCGGCCGGCAATTTGGCCGCCACTTCGCCGCCGGCGGCTTCCACGGCGGAGCGCACAATCGCCAAACCAAGGCCACTACCACCGGTATCGCGGCTGCGCGACCGGTCGGGGCGGTAAAATGGCTCGAACAAGCGGGCCAGCTCATGGGCGGGAACACCCGGGCCGTTGTCCGCAACGGTGAGTTCCACGAAGTCAGCGCCTGCGCTTGCCGCCATGATTTCGATATGGGCATCCGGCCCCGCATGGACGCGGGCATTTCTAACAAGATTCGCCAGCGCCCGTGCCAACAAGGCGGGATCGGCAACAACTGTTAGATCCGCTGCAACATGAATCTCCGGCTTGGTGCCGCCGCCTTCGCGGGCGGCGACTTCATGAATCAGCGGCTCTAACAGGACCATCTGCAACTTGGGCGCGCGGTTTCCAGAGCGTGAAAACGCGAGTATTTCCTCGACCAGCGTGGCGAGCTCCTGGGTATCGGATTCGATTTGCGAAAGATAGGCCTGCTCCGACGCGCCGAGCTTCATTTCAAGAATTCCCAAGCCGGTGCGCAGCCGTGCGAGTGGCGCGCAAAGTTCATGCGCGGCATCACCAAGGAAGCGCTTTTGGCCGGTAACCAAATGATCGAGACGCGCCGCCATGGTTTCGATCGCGTTGCCGAGACTGCCCAATTCATCATTGCCACGCGAAGGCAGCGAGACCGCAAAACGGCCGGCTGCGATACGATCCGTCGCTGCTGTTAGACGACGCACATATCCGGTGATGCTCCACACGAAGGGCGTCCAGAGCGCGAGACTCAGGCCCAGGACCGCCAACGCGCCCCAGAGCCATGGCTTGAACTCGAAAAACATGCCGGAGCCATCCAAACCATCGGCGCGGATCAACAACAATTCCGGCCTCCGCGGTTGGCGCTGCGCTCCTGGCAGGACCATGCGGACACCGGCCCAATAGCCATCGCCATTGCTTCCGCGCATCAGGAAAACAGGCTGGCTTGGCGGCGTTTCCGCGGGCCCGCGCGGGCCCGCGTTGGCAGGAGGAGGGTCCTCATCCACTGGCGGGCCGTCTTCGAAGCCTTGAAATCCCGCGGGCCGTGAATCGTCGGGAAAATCAGGATCTTCCGGTGGCCCCCGCCGGACCGGTGGCGGACCGCGCCGGGCGGGAGGACCCGGACCCGGACCCGGTGGCAACGAGGTGCGGGCCCGCTCCATGATGTTATTCGGCACCGGCCGCGGATAGTCACCCGGCTTGGCAGGATCATACACGGCAACCACCACGTTTTTCTCGGCACCCAGATCTTTGAGCGCGGCAGACCATTCGGAGCGCGGCACCCCTTCGAGTTTGTTCCGCGCGGCATCTCCCAAAATCCGCAGCCTTTCTCCGGCAGATCCGCTTAACAGCGAGTCAAGCCCAAGCTGAAGCTGCCAACCGATGAAGCCGGCGAAGGCCAGTCCGAGGATGACAAGATGGAGGCACAGCCATCCGAAAACTTTCGCCAACAAAGGAATATGGGCGCCCCTTTTCATCGCTTGAAAGGGCTGCCTTCAGGTTCGTGCAACGAATAGCCGATCCCGCGGATGGTGCGGATAAACCGCGGATTTTTCGCATCATCACCCAGCTTCTTGCGCAACGAGGAAACATGCACGTCGATCGACCGGTCGAAGACATCGAAGCGCCGTTCCGATACTTCCTCGATCAAGCGCTCGCGGGTTTTTACCCGGCCTTTCGATTTCAACAAAGCTGTTAGAATCGCGAACTCCAGAGTTGTTAGATCGAGCGGTTGGTCGCCTAAAATAGCCGAGTGCGTTTCCTCGCAAAGTCGCAGCGATCCGGCGCAAAGTTCGGGCGGGGTTTCCTCAACCACCCGTGTGCGCGAACGCCGGGTGACGGCACGCAGGCGGGCCAGCAGTTCGCGCGATGAGAAGGTCTTGGGCAGGTAGTCGTCCGCACCGATTTCGAGGCCCACGATGCGGTCCGCTTCATCGCCAAGGCCCGTCAACATCAGCACCGGAACATCCGAAGTTTTCCGCAGCTCGCGCAACACTTCGAAACCATCCATGCCAGGCATCATCACGTCGAGAATGACCGCATGATACACCGATGAAAGGGCTTCCGCCAGACCCTCCTGGCCGTTGTGGCGAAGCTCCACCTCATAGCCCAGAGGTGTGAGATAGTCACGGATCAGCCCGGCCAGCTTGCGGTCATCATCCACCACCAGCAGCCGGCGGTCACCCTGAGTTTCGATCATCGTGCTTCCCTTAGCAGGAAGCTCCCCAAAGCGCCCACAGCTTTTACAAAAATTTAACAATTTAGGGCGTGTTTCCACACACGCCGTTCACAAGCATGAGGTTCCATCGTCATGAATTTCCGCATCCATATTCCCACTCTAACCCCAAAGTCCATGAAACCAAACCTGCCTTGTCTCCTCATCGCCCTCGCCTCCGCAACTGTGGCAGTGGCGCAACCTCCCGGCAACCGGCGCCCGCCGCCGCCGATGAATCCGCCCATGAACCAACCGCCCATGATGCAGCCGCCGCCGTTCTTTGCGTTGCTGGATACCGATCACGACGGCGTGCTGTCCGAGGCGGAAGTCAAAGCTTCGTCCGACGTCCTTGCCAAGGCCGACAAAAATCACGATGGCGAAATCACGCCCGACGAACTGCGCCCGCAAAAGCCTAATGGAAAGCAAAAGCCCGATGGCAAGCAGCCGCCGAACAACGATAACAAGGACAAACCCCCAGGTCCGCCGCCGGGCAAATTTCCGGTTCCGCCCGTGATCGCCGCACTTGACGCGGACCACAATGGCACGATCTCCGCCGAGGAACTTGAAGGCGCGACCGAGGCGCTGAAAAAACTCGACATCAATCAGGACGGCGAACTTTCGCCCGACGAAATGCGTCCCGCAGGACCACCTCCGCGCGAGGATGGCGGTCCCCAGGGGCCACCTCCACCGACGGAAGACGGCCAACTTGATGGAGTTGAATAACTTCCCCCATCGTTAGCACCCCCCATCCCGTTCCGGTCCAGGCCGGAACGGGATTCTTTTTTGAAAGTGAAAATCCTCTGCGACTTCGTTGTTCAAACCCATCGACCTATTACGCGTGATCCCAAAAGCCATGGATCCGGTCGATCTCGCGGCGGTTGCGTTTGGTCGGCCGTCCCTTGCCGGCTTCTTTGCGGGCAGCGTGCCATTGCTTGAGCGCCTCATAAACCGCCGCATCTGTTAGATCGTGATAGGATGCCCGCGCTTCGGGTGCCGCGACACGAATGCTGATAGGCGTCACCACCGCCACCGTCCTCGCACCGGGACCTTCCACGAACGGAATTTCCAAAACATCGCCCGCCTGGAGCGATGAGGCCGGCTTGAGCGCATGGCCGAGGCGTTTCACTTTGCCAAGGGCGCAGACCTCGGCGGCCAGACCGCGGGTTTTAAAAAGCCGGGTTGCCCACAGCCACTTGTCGGTGCGAACTGTCTCGGACATCGGCAATGCTTATCTACGGCCGGAAACGGGATCTAACAAGTTTGTTTGCGATTGGAGACCTGTCCGTTTTAACTTACAATCAGGAATGCTTGATCGTTTTCGGTTTGTGATTCAAACAACCATGTTCGCGTGCTTGTTGGTTTCCAAGGTATGGGGTGGTTGCTCTGAAGCGGAGTCCGACGCAGCGGCCTTCGATGAAAGCCGGTCTGTCGCCGAGGTGAAAGTGCTGGCTGCCGAACCCTACCTGGCAGCCGATGGAGCGATACGAACCAAGTTCAGCCTGGAGTTGGTGGAGAACTTCAAGGGTGTCGCGCCCGATCACTTCGAAATATCAACTGCCGGCGGCGAGATGGGCGGGCGGATGGATTTCCGTTCGGACACGCTTCCCCTCAAAGCGGGAAAATCCTACATTCTGCACCTCAGCCAGGATGCCGCCGGTGCTTGGCTGGCGCGTCCGTTCCGAGCCTATCGCGCGGCGGCGAATGATCGCGATTCGCGGGCCTATTTCAGAAAACAGGAACGCGGCACGAGGCCAAAATTGATCCCCATCTCAGCGCCTGAAACCGGCACGTCACAAGGCAATGCAAACGGCGTGCCCGGCTCCGTTGTCACATCTACTGGCTACAGCGAAACCGGCGGCCAACCGACCCGGTTCACGACCTGCGATGGTGGCGACGCGATCCCGTATCTCATCGACATCGATCCCGCCAAGCTCCCCACCGGCATGACCCAGGCCGGCGCGGTTGCCGCGGTCGCCGAAGCTCTGCAAGCATGGGCCGGGGCATCATCCCTGCGCTTCCGCTGCGAAGGCACGGTCGCATTCGGCATGGCGGCGAGCAGCGTCAACGTCTCCGACAAGCGTTTGCGAATCCAGCTTCACGACAATTACAATGCCATCACGACCAGCGGCGTTCTCGGTATCGGCGGCGGCAGTTTTCAAACGGCTTCCGCCAATTTCACCGGTGGCCGCGTCGTTGCCCAAGGTTTCCAGGATCGTCTCTATGGCTATGTGGTCCTGGAATCCACGGCTTCCTTCATGCTCAACACCACGAACTTCAAAAGAGTCCTCACGCACGAAATCGGCCATTCTCTGGGACTAGCCCATTCGAGTGAAAACTCCTCCGAACCCAACGCCATCCTCAAGGCGGCGACGATGTATTACAACGCGCCATCAGGATCGACGGGTGCAACGATACAAACGTATGATGTGGACCGCATCCAATACGGTTACCCGGTCTCGAACACGCCGCCCTTCGCAACGGACCGCCTTCTGTTGTGCATCACCTCTCCTTCGCCCGCTTCATTGCCCGCCGTGCCAGGCGTGAACCGCATCCGGATCCGCGGCCTCGACCGACAAGACACGGCCCTCACACTGACCATGGCAAGCAGCAGCGCCAACAACGGAACCTTTTCGCTTTCGGGCGACATCCTGACCTATGCTCCTAATGGCAATTTTTCGGACACCCGGCTGAGCGATACACAGATCGAAGCAGGAACATACTACGACACCGCTTCGATCTATCTCAACGATGGCGTCAATCTGAGCCGTGCAATCACCTGTGTGGTGCCCGGATTTGCAAGAGACACCACGCCTTCGGACGGCTTGCCGGATGCCTGGATGACCGCGAATTTCGGTTCCACCGCGGTGGGTGCCGTTGGTTCGAACCAACATCCCGATTCGGACCCTGACAAGGATGGCCTGTGCAACCGCATTGAATGTTATCTTGGAACCAATCCCAACAGCGCCGCCAGCGGTCCCGTGAAGCCAACTTACGACCCCATTACGAGGCGCCTCAGTTGGACACCGGCACGCTTCGCGCCGTACGCAGTCGAATCATCGAGCACCCTCACGGCAAATTCATGGTCGCTGCGGCGGATGGGAACTCTCTATCAGTCAAGCGGGACCTTGACCTTTGACTTCGTGGGCAACGCCTTGCCGGCGAAGGAATTTTACCGGGTGGCAACGGGTCCTTGAACTGCGGCGAATAGGAATTGCAGGCGGTGACAGGCCCGGCTTACAAGCTGAGCCTATGCAAATGCAAATCTTGGAATTTCCACTGCCGCTCGCGGGAATTTTCGAAGTCCTCACGTCGAATGTTAAGCTGCTCGTTCTACTCGCAGCGATCTTGCTTCTGATTGTTTTTTTCAGGAAAGCCCTGCAATTGCTGGGCGTGGTTGTCATCCCCGAGGACAAGATCGGCCTGGTGACCAAGAAATTCGTTCTCTTCGGTGAACACAAGGAACTGCCAAGCGGCCGCATCATCGCGCTCAATGGCGAGGCCGGATTCCAGTCGCAAACGCTCGCGCCCGGTCTCTATCTCTGGAAATGGATCTGGCAGTATGAAATCACGCTCCAGCCCCTCATGGTGATCCAGGATGGCTTGATCGGCCTCATCATGTCAAAGGATGGCGGCGAACTACTGCCCGGTGCGGTGCTCGCCCGGCGCGTCGATTGCCAGATGTTCCAGGACGCGGAAATGTTCCTGCGCTCGGGAGGACAAAAGGGACGCCAGGCGGCATTCCTTACCCCCGGGACCTATCGCATCAACACCTTCCTTTTCGACGTCACTCTCGCGAAAATGACACAGATCAAGGAGAACATGGTTGGCATTGTCACCACGCTCGACGGCGCGCCGTTGCCCGAAGGACAGATCGCCGGCCGCGTGACTGAAGGACATAGCAACTTCCAGAACGCCGACGCGTTCCTCGCTGCCGGCGGCTGCCGGGGATTGCAGCCGCAGGTGATTCTCGCGGGCTCCTATTTCCTCAACCTCTGGTTCGTCCATGTGGAGGAAATCCCGATGACCGAAATTTCCATCGGCTCCGTCGGTGTGGTGATCAGTTACTACGGCGACGAAGGAGTTGATGTGAGCGGGCTCGATTTCAAACACGGCAACATCGTCGCCAAAGGCAGCAAAGGTGTTTGGGCCGAGCCGCTCGGACCCGGCAAATACCCGCTCAACACCTATATCCTGCGCGTTGAACACGTCCCTACTACAAACCTCGTACTCAACTGGGCCAACGCCCGCACCGAAGCCCACCAGCTCGACAAACATCTCTCCACCATCACGGTCCGGAGCAAGGATGGCTTCCCGTTCAACCTCGACGTTTCCCAAATCATCCACATCCCGATGGTCGAAGCCAGCAAGGTGATCGCCCGCTTCGGCAACATGAACAACCTCGTCTCGCAGGTATTGGAGCCGACCATCGGCAACTACTTCCGCAACAGCGCGCAGGACAGCGATGTCATCGCCTTCCTCTCCACCCGCAAGGAGCGCCAGGCTTCCGCCCGGGTGCATATCAACGAGGTGTTGGATCAATACAATGTCAACGGGGTGGACACGCTCATCGGTGACATCGCGCCGCCCGAGTCGCTCATGAAAACGCTCACCGACCGCAAGATCGCCGAGGAACAAAAGGTCACCTACGACACCCAGCGGATGGCCCAGGAAACGCGGCAGAATTTGGAAAAGCAAACCGCCATCGCCGACATCCAGAAACAAATTGTGCAAGCGGACCAAGGCGTGCAAATCGCCGAGCGCGTGGCCGATGCCGCCGTCAAGAAAGCCGGTGGTGATGCGGCCAGCGTCAAGCTCAACGCCGCCGCCGAAGCCGAGCGCACAAAGGTCCTCGCGGATGCCGAAGCACGCCGCATCGCTCTAACAGGAAATGCTGAGGCCGAAAAAATTCTGGCTATCGGCAAGGCCAACGCCGAGTCCTACCAACTTCAGGTCAACGCGATGGGCGGCGATAATTTCACCCGCACCAAGATTGCGGAAATCATCGGCAAGGACAAAGTCAAGGTCATGCCCGACATCCTCATCACCGGCGGTGGCGACGGATCGACCAACGGTGCGCTCTCCGGATTGCTCGGCATGAAATTGATGGAGGAATTGGGAGGTAAAACTCCTCGGCCGCCATCACCGCCGGCGGCGCCGACGCAGGCTCCGGTGAAGCCATTCGAGCCGCTGGTTTGAGGCCAATCCCTGTACGTAGTTCCTCCAATTCTTTAAAATGCTATACAGCGCGGAATTACAAACGAAGAGCCATCGCGCTTGCACGGTGATTGCCGCCTTCGCTAAAAGGAGCCGTGGCCGCGAAGAACATCGTCTATTTCGATTTGGAAACCCAGCGCAGCTTCGGCGATGTCGGTGGCTTTTCCAACAAGGCGAAAATGGGCATCTCGGTCGCGGTCACCTACAGCACGGCGCGCGGCACGTATGAGATCTA
>JANMJQ010000095.1:0-4446 GCA_031371445.1 Akkermansiaceae bacterium | reverse complement strand
ACTCGTCCGCAAGCGCTGCGATCTCATCATCGCCAACGACGTCTCACAACCCGGCATCGGCTTCGACTCCGATCACAACCAGGTTCTCCTCGTTTACCCCAACCACAGCACCGAACTCCCCTTCGCCTCAAAACACGCCCTGGCGATGGACTTGGTCGAGGTGATTGTGGGATTGAAGATGGTTGATAGTTGAAAGTTGATGGTTGATAGCAAGATTCAGATTCGCTCTTCAAATTTCTTCCCATCAACTATCAACTATCCACCATCAACTTCTTCTGACTCCATCAACTATCAACTCTCAACCATCAACTTCTTCTCATGACCGACCTCGAACTTGCCACCCATGCCGCGATTGAAGCGGGGAAATTGCTGCGCCTGAATTTTGGCAAGGACGCGGTCGTTGACGAAGCGCAGCACCACGACATCAAGCTCGCCCTCGACAAGGAGTCGCAGGAGCTCATCACCCAAATTCTGTTAGGTGCCCGCCCCGGTGACGCGCTATACGGCGAGGAAGGCCTTGCCGGCAACCAGGCGTCGCCGCGGCATTGGATCGTCGATCCCATCGACGGCACCGTGAACTATTACTATGGCATCCCGCACTTCTGCGTTTCCATCGCGCTGCGCGTAGATAACGAAATCGTCGTTGGCGTGATTCATGATCCGATGGTTGGCGAAACCTGGACCGTGGAGGCCGGCGGCAAGCCGATGCTCGATGGCAAGCCGATCCGCACCAGCAACCGCGACAAGCTTGCGGAGTGCGTTCTCTTCGTCGGCTGCGGCAAGGATGAGGCTGCGCTCAAGACCGGCAACGAACGCTTCCAACGCGCTTCCATCCGTGCCCGCAAAATGCGCATGATGGGCTCCGCCGCCCTCGGCATGGCCTACATCGCCTCCGGTCGCCTCGATGCCTACATCGAATCGCGCATCTCCCTCTGGGACATCGCCGCCGGCAAACTCCTCGTCGAAGCCGCCGGCGGGAAAGTCGATCTAACAGAAGTCCCAGGCACCGCGGATGCTTGGTCCATCGTTGCCACGAATGGAAGAATTTCCCTGGAGGAAATTCTTTGAAGAAGGATAGGAGATAGGGGATAGGGGATCGTAGATGGAATATAATTAAAGACCTCATCTTCTATCTCCTATCCCCGATCTCCTATCAACCTCTTCTTCTCCCTCTTTCACTCAACACTCAACCATCAACACTCAACCTCTTTAAATGACCGGCATCGGCTATGACGTTCACCAATTCGCGGAAGACCGCGCGCTGGTTCTTGGTGGCGTGACCATTCCGCATAGCCATGGCTTGGCGGGGCATTCGGATGCGGATGTGCTGTGCCATGCGATCGCCGACGCAGTGCTGGGAGCGGTGGGCTTGCCGGACATCGGCTATTATTTTCCACCGGGCGATGCGGCTTGTGCGGGCATTTCCTCGCTGAAGATTTTGGAAAAGTGCCGCGAGCTGGCGGCTGAAGCGGGTCTAACAATTATCAACGTTGATAGCACTATCATCGCGGAGGCACCGAAGGTTTTGCCTCATCGCGATGCCATGCGAATCAATATCGGCGCGGCTCTTGGCATTGCTCCGGCACGCGTCGGCATCAAGGCGACCACCAACGAAACCATGGGCTTCGTCGGCCGCAAGGAAGGCATCGCGGCGATGGCGGTAGCGCAGGTGGATTGAGGGCAACGTGGCGGCGATCATTGGTCGCCGCGAGCCCGTTCCGCAGTAGGATGAATTCGTGGCGACCGGTGATTGCCGCTACATTCCCCACATCTTCCTTTTGCGAGCTGCGGTTTCTTTGCCGCGCTTGGATGAATTCGTGGCGACCGGTGATCGCCACTACGTTCCTGTCCCAAAGACTTGACAGAAATCTTTCAAAAGCTATTTTGCTGTCATGCAAACCACGCTTCGAATTGACGACCACCTCTATCGGGAAGCCAAAGCGGAAGCCGCCCGGGAGGGTGTGAGTCTAACCCGTTTTCTCGAAGAGGGCCTGCGCTTGCGCTTGGAGAAAAAAATGGTCCTGCCCGCCACTTCCCACGCTTTCCGGACTTTCGCAGCTACCAAACCCGATTCCCGGACTTGGGAGGAAATCCGCCAAGTGGCCGACGAAGAGCAGGAGGCCCACGATCTCGCCAAACTGGGCCTTAGCACCCCCCAATCCTGATGGCGTTGTTCCTTCCTGATGCAAATGTTTTGATCCATGCCCTGCGCAGGGATTCCGCGGAGCATGAGTCCTGCCGCCGATGGCTGACGAGCACGGCAGCAGCGGGCAATGCTATCGGTCTGTGCGAGTTGGTGGAAGCCGCGCTGCTGAGAATTCCCACGCTGCCCAAGCTGCAATTGGTGCCGATGTGCGAAACCCTCGGATTTTGGAAAGACGATTTGTGGAGTTATCCGGGGACTCGTCGCCTTGCCGCCGGCACGCGTCATCCCGGGATATTTTCCAATTTCATCAGCTCCCTCGGCTTGTGTGGAATTGACATCAACGATGTCTGGCTTGCCGCCCTCGCCATCGAGCACCGCGCCACTCTGGTCAGCACTGATCAGGGATTCGCCCGTTTTCCAGGCTTGGGCTGGATCAACCCGTTGGATTCCTTGTGATCGACCAGGGTTCGCCTATTTCTTGTCTTTCGGTTTCTCCGCGACCTTGGGCGCTTCCATCAGTGGGTGCTTTGGATATTACCCGCGCTTCTTGTCCGCGATGATTTCATCGGCCCGCGTTAGGATAATATTCCGGCAGAATTCCTTCAGGCTTTCCGCCTTCACAATCCGGCTCGCACGATCGGCCCGGTCAAACTGCTCTTCGGTTAGAAAAACCTGATTCCATGGCGGAGCGTCGTGCTGGATTTTCCGCTGCCGGGCCGATTCCAACGTGATCACGCGGTCGATGTCCTTCATCAGTTCCTGCGTCCATTAGCCGCATGAAAGAAGCCGCTGCCCGCATCAAGATCAACAA
Source organism: Akkermansiaceae bacterium (assembly GCA_031371445.1). Classification (GTDB taxonomy): domain Bacteria; phylum Verrucomicrobiota; class Verrucomicrobiia; order Verrucomicrobiales; family Akkermansiaceae; genus Luteolibacter. The sequence goes on along the minus strand of JANMJQ010000095.1, from coordinate 1,489 downwards.
GCTGCTCGAAAGCGCGGGCTGGCGCTTCTTTGCGGATGCCAGCGGCCCGGCGAACATCCAGCTCGAGCCCAGCGTGACGCTCAAAAAGCAGGACGTCGAAGCGGTGGGGGAGAACTTCGAACAAGCAGGCAAAGGCTTCATCGACTTCCTGCTGCTCAAATAACTATTCACTTGAACATGCCCTTGTGAAGTTTCATAACTTTTGCAGTGCTCTTGGCTCTCTTCGATCTCAAGAAACGGAACAGCTACGGCAAAATTCTTCTCACCCCGGACAAGAAAACCCTCTACATTTTCTCGGCCCATTTGCCGTTGAAACCGAAACTTTCCTGCGAGTGAAAGCAGGAAACCAAGACATGAAAACCACCACGCAAGCCTTTGCCATCCACATCCCGGATGCCAACGGAGAATCCACCGAACGGATCGTCTCCATCGACGTGCCCGTGCGCTGGGACGAGCTGATCGATGAATGGGTCCTCACGGAAGAGGCCCACGAAATGATCGATCGGCGCAAAGCCCTCGAACTGGGGCTTCTCAGTCCGGCCCAGCTCCGTGAACTCCGCGAGCGCCATGGTCTGAACCAAAAGCAAATGGGCGCGCTTTTCCAAGTGGGAGAAAAAAGCTGGTCCCGCTGGGAGTCTGGAAAACATCGCCCCGCCCGCAGCATCAACCTGCTGATCCGGGCGCTTTACGATGGCGAGATTTCAATCCACTACCTGCGCGAAAAGGCGGGGATGAAAACGCATTCCCTGCCCACAAGTGCCGAAATGCGATGGTCGGCATCAACGGCACTTCCGTGATCTATGGCATCGCGCGAGAGTTGATCCAAAGCCTGACCGAGAAATCGTTTTGGGGCGCGTTGACGTTGCCTACCATGTCTTTCACGGATTTCCGGGAAATGCTTCCGGAGGAGCAGATCGATGTTGCCAATCAACTGCCGGACGCGAAGCCGAAAGCGTGATTGGAAATCAAAAGAGCCGCGGCAACAAAGCGTGTCGCGGACCAATTGGAAGGGATTGCGCAGGAAATTGGTGCGCGACGGGGAATGTTTGAATTTGAAGAGAAGACTGGCCGCGGATCCGCTGCGCAATCGGATGAATTCGGGGCGACCGGTGATCGCCCCTACGCTGCCGTGATCACGTAATAGGCGTTTCGTGGAATGCGGGTTATTCCTATACCCTACAGCGGTCCCCCTTCACCCTTGTCCGCTGTGCCAAATCCCAACCATCTCATGCCATGTCCCTCCAACTTACCCGCAGTCGTTCCGGAAGGATCCTGCTGCACCTCGCCTGCATGGTCCGCCAAGGTCACGTGCAATGGCATCTCCAGGGCATCGCCCGCGAGTTGCATCGCTAGCCCGACTTTCGCTGTTAGATGGGTTTTAAGATCCGAATCGTTGAGATTGCGTTCATTTTTTCAAAAGGTCTCCACCACAGGCTTGGGAGTTCGGATTTCGGGCGGGGGTTGTGCGGGCAGGATGAAGCCGAGTTGG
>JANMJQ010000043.1:0-3168 GCA_031371445.1 Akkermansiaceae bacterium | reverse complement strand
AATCGTAGCTGACGATCGTGCCGTGCTTCTTGGCGGCCTTGACGGCCTCGACGGTGAGTTCCGCGGTGGAGGCGGAGAGCGCGGCGTAGATGCCGCCGGTGTGGAACCAGCGGACGCCGAGCTTGCCGAAGATATGGTCCCAGTCGATGTCGCCCGGCTTGAGCTGCGAGGCGGCGGTGTTGCCGCGGTCGGGATTGCCGACGGCGCCGCGCACGCCGAAGCCGCGCTCGGTGAAGTTGAGGCCGTTGCGGACGGTGCGGCCGATGCCGTCATCCTCGCGCCACTTGATGAAGTCGGTGGCGACGCCGCCCTGCATGATGAAGTCCTCGACGAGGTGGCCGACTTCGTTGTCCACGAAGGCGGTGACGACGGCCGTCTTCAGGCCGAAGCATTTGCGGAGGCCGCGCGAGGTGTTGTATTCGCCGCCGCCTTCCCAAGCGTTGAAATGACGCGCCGTGCGGATACGGCCTTCGCCGGGATCGAGGCGCAACATGACTTCGCCGAGCGAGATTTGATCGAAGGCACAGGCGGATTTCGGCTTGATGGTGAGCATGGTGGGATGAGTTGCTAGTATTCAGTTTTCAGGGAAGATGGCAAGGATCGGACAGGAGCTCGCGTCAAAAGTTCGTTCGTGTTTTTAACAAGCAGTCCGCCATTGCGCCATACCTCAAATGGCTGGCAACGACCTCGGCATGGAGTCGCGGCATTGTGAACATCAGACCAGCGGACCAGCGACAGCGATCATCGGTAAAACGTGTCACGAATTTTCTCCCACGAAGCGTCTTCAAGATCGCGGCTGAGACCATTGCGCTGCTCCCGCGCCCGTGCCTTCGCCCGGTTGAGGAGGTTGTCAGCAATCTCGATGGTTCTCTTCATTTGGGTAACCATATTTTCGAGAATGCGGTTGGCAATATTCCCAGCCAGGCGGTCTTGGGAGCGTCGACATGCTGTCGACTGGGCCCCGCCGACATTCTGTCGGCAGTGAGGACGGCGGACAAATGTCCGCGGCACCCAGCGCTTAGAATAAGCGCGCTCCTTTATGTGCTGCATTTTGATAGATTTAGCACATTTTGAGATTATGTGTGTTCAAATGAACTATTTTAATCCGCTTTCCCCGTTTGAAAAACACGGTGGCGAACTGCCACATTGGCAACAGGGAGCAGCCCTACAATTTGTAACTTTCCGACTCGGGGATGCCTTGCCGCTCTCGCTAATGAAGGACTGGAGAGAGGAACGGGCGCAATGGTTGTCTTCCCATCCTCAGCCTTGGTCAACAGAGGTGCAGGCGGAGTACCATCGCCGTTTCAGCGGGAAAATCGAACGATGGCTCGATCAAGGCATGGGATCATGCTTTTTCACAGATCCAGATGCGCGCCGCATCCTCGAAGACTGCATGATGCGCTTCGAGGGTGAACGGGTTCAGCACGAGGCGTGGGTAATCATGCCTAACCATGTTCATGCGTTGTTCCGGCCTCTGGTTCCGATAGAGAAACTAATCCAAGCATGGAAAGGCCATGCCGCCCGAGCCTTGGGAAAAGGTTCCATCTGGCAGCGCGACTATCGGGATACGTTGATCCGGGACCCGGAGCATCATGCCAACGTGCTGCGCTATATCCGGAGAAATCCGTTGAAAGCGAAATTGTCCGAAGCGATGTTCACACTTTGGGAAAGGAGTTCGACGAAAAGGAGCGTCGACATTTTGTCGACTGAGGATGGCCGACATTCTGTCGGCAGTGAGGACGGCGGACAGAATGTCCGCGGCACCCAGCGCTTAGAATAAGCGCGCTCCGTTCAGACTGAGCGCGCTTGCTATGCGAACATCGCTGCGGCAGCGGCTTTCAGTTCTTCGAGCTTCGTCCGATCCGGCGCAGCCCCTCTTGCTTGGTCGGGCTTGCCGCCGCCTTTGCCGCCGGCGAGGGCGGCTAGGTCGCGGAGGAGGTCGCCGGCTTTGAGGCCTTTGGTTTGCGCGATTTCACCGCAGTAGGTGGCGAGGTGGAGTTTTTCGCCGTCGTCGACGATAAGAAACGCGGGGCCCTGGAAATTCTTTTTCTTCAGGCCGTTCTGAAGTTCCTGAAGCAGCGAGCCATCGGACTCGAAGGAGATGACGATGGGTTCGCCTTTGTCGATCAATTCGGCGAGGGCTTCATCGGCCATTTTGGCGGCGGCGGAGGCCTGGCGTTTCTTGAAGCGTTTTTCGGCTTCGATGACTTCGTCCTTCCCGGCTTCAAGCGCGGCGCGAACTTCTGTTAGAGCGTCGTTGATGGCGGTGATGTCACCAACGGCGAACAAGGCGTCTGCATTCAATACCGGTGGCGGGTTAATGGTGACCGGGACTTCGCCGACGCTCACAAGTTTTTTATTGATCGGAGCGAGCTTGGCTTGAATGGCATCGGATTCTTCCGCGAGCTGGACGACGACGTCGCGGAGATAAGCGAGCGCGCTCTCGCCGCAAACGGCTTCGATGCGGCGGACACCGGAAGCGATGGCTCCTTCGGATTTGATTTTGAAGAGGCCGATCTCGCCGGTGTTGCGGACATGCGTGCCGCCGCAGAGTTCCATGGAGTAACCGTTGAGAGCTTCGCGCTCGCCGCCGATTTGCACAACGCGAACGAGATCGCCGTATTTGTCGCCGAAGAACTGCATGATGTCCGGCCGGCCCTTGATCGAAGCATGCGGGACTTCCTTCCAACTCACGGCATGATTCGAGGAAATGGCAGCGTTGACCTTTTCCTCCATCGCGGCGAGTTGAGTCGGTGTGACGGCGGCGCTGTTGAAGTCGAAGCGCAGGCGGTTTTCATCGACTGAGGACCCTTGCTGCGCGGCGTCTTTGGAAACGACTTCGTGAAGTGCCCAGTGAAGGAGGTGGGTGGCGGAGTGGTGGGATTCGATGGGACGGCGGCGTTGGGTGTCGAGGCGCAGGACGACTGTGTCGCCTGCTTGTAGTTGAGTGTTGAGTGTTGAGTGTTGAGAGTCGGAAAGAATAAGAGCGCGGGCTTTGCCGATTTGTTGCACGCCGGTTATTTCGATTTCCTGACCGTTCGCTACTAGAGTTCCCGTATCTCCCGCCTGGCCGCCCATTTCGGCGTAGAAGACGGTTTTGTCGGTGATGATGAACAGCGCGTCTTCCTGCGGATGGATTTCGAGAATGGTGGCTTCGACTTCATCGGA
>JANMJQ010000336.1:0-16952 GCA_031371445.1 Akkermansiaceae bacterium | reverse complement strand
TCCGCATCGCGGATATCGCCGAGCACATAGCGCAGGATCGGGAATTCTGCCGGCGAGAAAACGCGCGCCATTTCATACTGCTTCAACTCGTCGCGGGAAAACAGCACCAGCCGCTTGAGCCCGGGATATTCCCGCAGCAGGCGTGCGACCAGGCGCTGGCCCAGGGAACCGGTGGCGCCGGTGATGAGGATGGACTTGCCGTTGAGCATGACGAGGGCTCCGGAGTTTCCGGGGGGAGGCTTTAAAATGGAAGACTAATTCGCCGGGCAGCGATCCCAGGTTTCCTACATTAGGGAGAAGACCAACCACAGATGAACAAGATGAACACAGATGAAGAGGATTATTGCCCAATCCGCTACCATTTACCCAGCCCGACCCATCGCGATTGGATTCATTTTCAACTTTATCTGCGTCAATCCTGTTTATCTGCGGTTGAATTTCTTCCGAAGCAGGAGTCGTTTTGGGTCGTTTCTCCCTAGTGTAGGGACCCTGGCAGCGATCCCGTACGGAAATTGATTTCTTGCGCCCCCTGCTTGCGGGAGGGAAAAGTTGCTCGGTGAAGTTGTCCGTCATCATCAGCACTTACAATCAGCCCCGATGGCTTGAAAAGGTGTTCCACGGCTACCTCCAACAGAACTTCCGCGATTTCGAAATGGTCATTGCCGACGATGGCTCGGGTGACGAAACCCGCGACTTGGTTTCCGCTTTTGCCCGCAGCGCGTGGTTTCCCATCCGACATGTTTGGCAGGAAGACGACGGCTTTCAAAAATGCCGGATCCTCAACAAGGCCACCGTCGCCGCTGAAGGCGACTACTTGATTTACTCCGATGGCGACTGCATTCCCCGGCGTGACTTTCTGGAAGTCCATGCAAAGCACGCCGCACCGGGCCGCTTTCTTTCGGGCGGGTATTCCAAGCTGCCCATGGACTTGAGCAATCATCTCAGCGCAGAGGACATCGACAGCGGCCGGGCTTTCGATTTGCGTTATTTGCGCCAAAACGGACTCAAACAATTTTCGCCAATGCTAAAGATCGGATTGCCGTCATCACTTGGAGCGGTGATGGATCGCCTGATCCCCACCAAGGCCAGTTGGAACGGCCACAACGCGTCCGGCTGGAAGTCCGACATTCTCGCTGTGAACGGATACAACGAGCAAATGGAGTATGGCGGCGAAGACCGTGAGCTTGGCGAGCGACTCACTAACAAGGGCATCACCGGACTGCGGATCCGCTATCAGGCCATCGTCCTCCATCTCGACCACAAGCGTGGTTACGTGACACCGGAAGCGCTTTCAAAAAACCAAGCCATCCGCAACACGGTGGTCGCCTCGGGCAGCGTCTGGTGCCCCAACGGAATCCATAAACGCCCGCAACCTTGATTCATTTCGGAAAAGCCCTGGAAACTGCGGCACGCGCCATACGGCCATTTGCGCTCCCTTCGTATAGGCGCGCTTTCAAGGAATTGGCAGCCCGCGGTCTGTCACAACATCGCCCGGGCGAGCCGATCGTCTGCTGCGATTTCGCCGACCCGCGGATCGACTCGGTTGGCGGACGCTACTACTTCAGCTTCGTCCGTGATTTGATCGACGCGGGTTATTTCCCGGTTTTCACGCAGCACCGCAACACGCTTTCCACCTTCGGCACCAGCCACATGAAATCGCTGCTGCTGAAGGAACGAATGGGAACAGTCCCAAATTTGGAAGTGTTGCGCGAACCGTATTTGCTGATCACCGACCGGGAAATCGCAGCACCCGCGCTGGCCGGGCGAATGGTTTTCGTGGACTACGAAAAGCGAATGCGCAGGTCGGCGGATGAGATCTCTTTTCCGGTCTTCGTTCACCCGCAGGTTGCGGCGAAATGCGCGTTGCCCTTCGATTACGGCGTGGAAGCACCGCGAGCAGCCCGCTTGTTTTTCGGGGGCAACACCGAAGAAGGCAAATACGACAAGGACCTCATCCGCGATGAATACCACATGCTGACGCGCCGCGACATGCTCGGTGCGGTGGCTGAAGTGGCTGTGACCTACAAGCCCACCGATGCAATTGCGTGGCTCGCGTCCGATGAATTTCATCCGTATGTCCTGTGCGAAACCCAACATTGCAAGATTCCGCAGGAGCGCTGGCTGGAGGCGCTGGCGAAGGCGGATTTCTTTCTGGCCTGTCCCGGTGTCGGCATGCCGTTGTGCCACAATCTTGTCGAAGCCATGGCGACGGGAACGATTCCCGTCCTGCAATATCATCGCTATCTCGATCCGCCGTTGGAGAACAACGTCAACTGCCTCAGCTTCGGCAGCGCGGACGAGTTGAAAGCGTTGGTTGCACGGATCCTCGCGATGTCGCCCGCCGAGCTGCTGTCGTTGCGAAGCGGGGTTCGCGATTACTACAACCGCCATCATGCCCCGGCCGCTTTCGCGAAGAAGTTGACCAGCGGTGAGGGAAACAAGCGGGTGCTGCTTCTCAATGCCTATCGTGTCGTCCGTTGAACGATGAAAACAAAAACCATTTGGATCATCGACGAAGGCAGCCAAGGGCATGTCGTGCAATCGCGCGGTCTGATCAGGGAACTTTCAAAACGGGTCGATCTCAACACCACGGAAATCAAGGGCGCGCTCAAGGTGCGCAACGGCCTGTTGAAATCGATGGCGAAACGGCTGCTGCGCAAGTGGCCGAAGCCCTGGATTTACGCGCCCTTCCATCATCTATCAGAATTGCCCGCGGAGACACCGGACTTGATCGTCGCCAGCGGGCCGCGGGCATTGACGACGCTGGCTTATCTGGGGAAAAAGCATGGCTGTCCTTCAGTCTTCGTCCAAGCCTCGCTGGAAGTGCCGCTCGGCACCGTGGACTACATCATCAAGCCGGATGAAGGGCACCAACGACCGGACTACATTTTCATTCCGCTGTTGTTCACGGATATCACTTCCGACGCCCTGGATGCCGCGGCAAAGACGTTTCTGCAAGAACAGCCGCTGCCACTCACGACGGAAACCAATGTTCTCTTCATCGGCGCCTCGTCCTCGAAGATCCCATTCATTGACGACGACTGGACCGCCATCGCCCGTTTCGTCAACGCACTCTATCAACAGGACGGCAGCCGCTGGCTGGTCACCACCTCGTATCGCACCGGCCGCCGCGTCGAAGCGCTCATGAAGCGGCTCATCGATCCGGCCGCGCTATTAGACGCCGTCTGGTATTCGGAGGCCCCGCGGCGGGTGACCAAACCGTTTCTGGGCCTCGCCACGCGCGTCTTCGTGACCGTGGACAGCCTCACCATGCTTACCGAAGCCATCGCCTCGGGCAGGCCGGTTTACGCGTTGAGTCCGGCACGACTAGGTGAAGAATCATCCAACCCCCATCTTGGCTACGTCCACCGTCTCGCGCAGGGTGGCCTCGTCGCAATGATCCAACCGCAGGATCCACCTCATTTACCTCTTCCTTCGGCACCTGTTACAATCGACTACAGCGGAGCGATCCAACAACTCCTCCAACAACTCCATTGGAACCCATGACCGCTTCCTTCCATCTGTGCGTGACCCACTCGCCGTTGGTCACGCGCGTCTTCGAGGCAGTGGTACGCAGGAACGAAATCCCCACCACCTCGATCGGTTACCTCTCGCGCAGGGGAACTCTCTTCGCAGGACGCGGCTTCCCGATGGATGATGTCTCCGACCAGCTCGATCTCGCCTACCGGAAACTCGACCGCAAAGGCTACCGCGCCGCGCAACAACGCCTCGACGAAGCGATCCGCTCGCTCTGCGGCGGGAGCACCTTCGAAGCTTATGTCCCGCATCTGAACAAGATGCTCTATCAGGAAGTCATCGGCCATCCACTGTGCGCCGGCTATTCGTTCCTCGAGGAAGGATGCACCTCGATGACCTGGGACTCCCGCAGAAACGCGCGGATCACCGGTTACAAACTCCTCCGCGACAAGCTGCGTCATTTCTGGATCCGCCCGCGCTATCAACTCACGCGGCCGATGTTCGATCCCACGCTTCCGCACTATCGGTCTGCCTTCGCAATTTCGAGACTGGCGTTCCGCGGCATCACCGGGCGCGTCGATGTTTGTCCTTATTTGCCACCACTTCCTCCTGGCAATCCTCCAGGGAGAATTTTCCTGATCCTCGACAGTTCGTATCTCCACCAGGGGCTTCTTTGGCAAAACTACGAGGACGCGATTGTCGGGGTGCTGCGCGAGGGTGCGCCGCATGCCTGCGAACTGCTCGTGAAATTTCACTTCGCGGATCCGAAGTCAGCGGAACGTTATCAATCCCTTCTCGCGAGGCTTGGATCGTACGGGTTTCCCTCGATCCAAAAGCTGCCAGGGGACTTCGAAATCGAACGAAATCTAACAGCAGCGGATCTGTTGGTGTTTGGTACGACTTCACTCGGCTACTACATGACCTTGGCAGGTTGCCGCAGCCGATGCTTTGCAGAACGGATCCAGGGCTTCCGGATTGACGATTGGATCGCCCGCGGGGATATGCCGGAGGATTTTCCAACCGTTGTCGGATCGGGGTCTGGTTGAACCTTTGCCTCCGGGATTCCCCTTGAATCTGAACGACGAACACCCCCAAGCTCGAACATGAGTGAACTGGAAGAATTCCTCAATCACCGCGAGCTGCGGGATCGCGCGGTGTTGGTGGAAAGGCTCTATCGCTTCCTGCCCCAGCCGCTCGCAAGGGCGGCCGAGCGCTATCTGAGCCCCCGCCACATGAGATCGATGGCACCGCGGATCTCCTTTTTGAGAAACAACGATGAATCATGGACGGTGCGCGATGGCACCAAGATCGTCGCCCAAAGCCGTCCGCTGGTGGATCTGGTGGGTCGCCTGGATAAGCCTGTAACCATCGTCGCCACCGGCCCTACCGCGAAAGATTATCCATGGGATGAAGTGCGCGACGGGAAGCGCTTTGTGATCGCCGTCGCCGGAGCTCCAACTTTGCTCAAGAGCGTGAATATCCAGCCCGACCTTCTGGTCATCAGCGACAGCCGCTTTGCAAAATACGGCATCGAGCATATCCGCACCGCGCGCGAAGTCCCGATGGTAACCGTCATGCGGGCAGTGTCGTTTCTCGCAGAGCGTACGCCCGAAGAGCTTACCAAGCGTCCGTTCGCGATGATCGAAAAAGTCAATTCATGGTATGGCCTGCCGCAGCTCGCCATTCCCGATTTGATCGCCCGCAATGAACGCTCCGGCCATCCATTTGTTTTCGCGGAGCCGTTCGATCCAAGCTACCGCGTCGGTTGGAGCCACCGTCCCGAGCTTGGTTTTTTTACCGCTGCCACGGTCGCCTATGTCGCGCTCCAGATCGCGGTAGGCTTAGGTGCGCGGGACATCGAGATCGTTGGCATGGACCTCAGCAGCGGTGCCCGGGCCTATGACGAGGGCGAGAAGGCCGTGCGCAACACGCTGGTTCAAAACTACGAGCAAAACATTCTTCCCTCGTTCGAACTGATGCACACGGCTCTCCTCGGCCGCGGAGTCAGTGTGCGGAACCGCTCGCCGGTGTGCCCGTTGCCCGCCTCATTGTTTTCCTGAAGAGGCATCCTGCGATCCGCACGAGAAAATCCGCGACGGCAGCGGACAAACCGGCGAGTGGTTGCGGATCACGACGCCCTTGCCAGCAAGGGCCTCATGCATCAGTGAGAAACATGGCAAAATGTAGTCCTCATATTGGATGCCAAGGCGGCTTGGCAATGCGCCCTTCTCTTCCTCATAGACATGGCCGGTGCCGCCCAAGTCGAGGCCGACGATGTCGATGTCACGGGCGCCAAGGCCGATCACAATCTGCAGCGCGGCGAAGGCTACCGTGCAGCCGGAAAAAAATCCGAGTTCGGGTGCGTGGCTCCAACCGATCCGCGACTTGCCATCCTCACCTTCCGGAAAAACGAAGGGGGATCCGGACTGCCGGTTCATTTCCACTAATTCCCGCCGCTCCAGCGAGCGGACCCCGTGCCATTGGTTCACCCGCTCGATGATGCACAGCCGCCGGCCTGCCATTTCCTCCGGACAGCGGCCGAGTAGGTCGGCGGCGGCACGTGACGTTAGCGCAAGGGGAACTCCCGCAGCGTGTTTGAAATTGGCTTCGATCTGAAACGCCATATTCGGGTCGGAAACCATCCATGCATCCGCACGCAGGCCGCGTTCCGCCAGGAATGCCGGCACCCCATTCACCGCCACCAGCAAGCGGCCCGCGGCTTGCGCCTCTTCCACCGGGTAATCGCGTGCCGATGGCCCCCCAAGCACCAGCGTCACCGGACGAACGATCGGCCCGATCCACGATCCGAGAGGCTGAGTGCGGACGCCTGTTTCTCCGGTTTGCGAAATCTTCCAGCCTCCGTCCTCCATCCACTCGAACTCCACATCGACGGGAAATCGGCGCATGTGCCGGTAGGGAAACTTCCAGAGTTTTTTCCTGACAAATCCACCGAGCGCTGGAGGCAGCCGGAAGCTGCGGCTGTTCCAAACCATACGACGCCGGAGGAGATCGTCCTGCATCCGCAGGCTCACGTGGGCTTCCAGTGGAGTCATGGAGCCCGGTGGGATTTTTCGTAAATCTTCCGTGCGTGATAAAGGTCCTCCGGCGTGTCCACCGCGACACCGGACTCCACCACCCGCACCATCAGCACCGGTTTGTCGTGTTCCACGAATCGATACATTTCAACCGATTCGGCCGACTCCACGGGCCCTTGCGGAGTCGCTGCGAAAAACTCGAGCGCGTCCTTGTGAAAGGCATACAGGCCCAACTGCCGGAAATGCGGCGCTGCTTTCCGAAATGCCAGCGGAACCGGCAAGCGCGAGTAGGCCATGGCCAGGCCCGATGCCGAGACCACTACCTTAACCACTCCTTCGTCGACGATCTCCTCCTTGTCTTCAACCACACTGTAACCGTTGGTGGCGGCCACGCCGGGAATCTTGCAATCAACCAGCGCCCGGGTCACCGCATCGATGGACTCGGGAAGGATGAACGGCTCGTCGCCCTGGATGTTCACGATGATGTCGGCATCGATCTGACGTGCACATTCCGCCACGCGGTCGGTCCCGGTCGCATGACGGTCGGAGGTCATGATCCATTTCATGCCCAGCGCGTCGCAAGCGTCGCCGATCTTTTGGCTGTCCGTCGCGATGTAGGCCACCTCGATGCTGGAAGCCTTGGAGACCTGGTTATAGACGTGCCACATCATCGGCTTGTCGCCGATCGTCGCGAGGGGTTTGCCTTCGAAGCGGGATGACTGAAATCGGCAAGGAATGATTGCGGCGGTTTTCATTGGATGAATTTGGGAAGCTCGGAAATCGTTTGAAGGGACGGCACGCCATCGATGGGTTCACCGTAGCCCCAGGCGGCGTGGACATAGTCAATGCCAGCGCGGCAAGCTGCCCGCCAGTCCGTTTCCATATCGCCGACGAACACGGTGTCGCAAGGATCTTCTCCCGCTTCCGCCATGGCGATGAGCAAATGGTCGGGAGCCGGCTTGCCGCGGAAACGCTTGGTCGGGCTCTGCACGGAGATGAAATCGATTTCAAGCTGTGACAACACGGCGCGGGTGCGCGGCGCGTCCTTGGAGGTGACCACACCCAGTTTCACCCCCAAGTCGTCCAGGTCGGCTAAAGTTTCACGCACGCCCGGGAAAAATGTCGCGTCGGAGAGAAACTCGAACGACGCGGTCATGTAGATTTTTTCGATCCGGTCGACATCGCCATGCACCCCGAGGCGGGCCATGATGTCTTTGAACGGCCGTCCTATCATCGCGAAATATGCTTCGAAAGGCCGGTCGACCTGGGTTTCACGCAGGACCACCTCCCATGCCTGGCGCATGTTTTCCTCGGAGTCGAGCAGCACTCCGTCGAGGTCGAATAGCACAAGGCGTTTCATGGGAGCGATAACTCGGTGAAGTTTACGGGATGGGCGATGGATGGTCTGCCGCGTTATTTTCTGAAGCAGTCATTGGGTCATGCGCCGAAGCAAGTTGGAATTTCCAAGTCGATTCATTCGCGCCAGTTCTCGGCAATCCAGTCCGCCTTGCGAACATAGCGGGAGATATGCTTTTTCCATTTCTTGCCCTCGCGGAATTGGGTCCACACCCAGCGCAGGTGATCCTTCGGCGAGCGGATCTCACCATTTTCGGTCCACCGTCCTTCCGCCGCGGCCGCGGGTCCGGGCAGGCCTGGGAACGTGATGATCTTCGCACCTTTCGGCAGGATCGGCGGACGCAGATAGCGCAGCGGCCACGCGCCCATGCAGTGCACCCTGAAATGCCGCGTCCATCCCTCGGGCCAAAACTTCACGCCGCCGCGGACGTTGTGGGTCACGTAGTTCTGCTCGTACTGATACTTGCGGGAAACGTTTGTAGAATCGGCCTGCAGGTTTTCCAACATGTAGGAATGTTTGCCAACGGGAAAGCGAAACACCGATGTCTGCGCGCTCTTGCCCAAACGGTTGAGCCAGTTGCGCGCGGTGATGACATCCTCGGGATTGCCGTATTCGAAATAGTCATCGATGTTGCCGACGATCACCGAGTCGAGGTCGATGAACAACGCAACGCCGGTGAGTGGCAGGTCTTTCCCCCACAACGCGATCTTCGGCCATTTTCCCGGCACGTCTGGCGGAATCTCGCAGCCGAGTTGGGGCAGTGGCAGACATGTCACTTCAGGACAGACGCCGGTCGGATCATCGGTGAAGCAAACGAACTTGAAATCGCCGGTGACGTTCCGTGCGGCCATGGCGTAGAGGGTGTTCACATATTGCGGCCCATAGACCGTCCCCCATTTGATGCAGATGATGTTTTTCAAGGCGCGGAGAGCTTTTGCAACCGACATGAAAGCAACCGATTCCGCCGCGACGCTCAAGGCATTTCGTCCCAGCCGAATCAATCCCGCGGATTTCGGGCCGCAGCGCAAGAAACCCGCGCGGCCTGGGCTTCCTCACTTTGAGAAAACGAACCGCGAATGGACGCGAATTTATTGGAATAGGTCACCCCAAAAATTGATTGGCATCAAAATTGAAGATTTCATCGGACGAATTTGATACTATTCGTGTCCATTGGTGACGTCCATTCGCGGTTAAAATCCAAAACGAGGGGCCCCTGCCCGCGCGGCACAAGTGGCGGTCAGGCGTTCGCCTCGATCCATTCCACGTATTTCCGGATCCCCTCCACCAGCGGAGTCTGCGGCTCGTAGCCCAGCATGCGCCGGGCCTTGTCCACATCCGCGTAGGTGCGGGGGACATCGCCGGCCTGGTCGGGAAGCAAATTGATGCGCGCCTTCCTGCCGACGGCGGCTTCGATCAGGGTGATCAACTCACTCAGCTTCGTCGTCTCCGAGCCACCGAGGTTGAAAATTTCAAACATCGCGCCATCGTATTTGCAGGCACCCACAATACCCGCGACGACGTCATCGATGTACGTATAATCGCGGGCGGTGCTGCCATCCCCGTATTGGTCGATCGGCTCATCCTCCGCGATCAGATGCGCGAATTTTGAAATCGCCAGATCAGGCCGTTGCCGAGGTCCATAGACGGTGAAAAAGCGCAGGCAGATGCAGCGGATCCCGTAGAGATAAGAGTAGTTCGAACAAATCTGCTCGCCCGCAAGTTTCGTCGCCGCATAAGGCGAGATCGTGCGGTTGATCGGATCGCTTTCCGCGAAGGGCACTTTATCGTTGATCCCATACACCGACGATGACGAGGCGAACACGAAGCGCGGCACCTTGTGATACTTGCACGCGTCTAACAGATTGAAGGTGCCATCGATGTTGGTGGTGAAATAAAGTCTCGGCTCTTTGATCGACGGCCGCACTCCCGCGCGGGCCGCAAGATGAACCACACAATCGAAAGATCCCGTGCCGAACGCGCGTTCGACGAGCACGGCATCGCGGATATCGCCCTCGATCAGCGTGATCCGGTCCAGCACCGCGGCAATGTTGGCGCGCTTGATGGCGGGATCGTAGTAGTCGTTGAAATCGTCGAACACCGTGATGCGATGGCCTTCGTTCAGAAGCCGCTCGACGAGATGGGAGCCGATGAAACCCGCTCCGCCGGTGATGAGGAAATGCATTTCAGGTTCGGGGTTTTGCGAAGTTTCAAATCGGAAAGCATCAGCCGCCCGCAGGCTTCGCGTAGAGCTGCGGATTGAGGGCCGGGTCGTTGTACATCTTGAATTGGAAATACACAGCGAAGGTCCGCGTGCCGGCCTTCACCTCGTCCAGAAGTTCGGCCAGGCAACCGGTGAGGTCCTGCCGCTGCTGGACGATTTTGGCCAACTTCGCCGAGCAGTTCTGGCGGTGCTCCTCGCTAACCTCGGCTCTAACAGTTTCCTCCCGCATGTGGAATTCTTTCAGCGCGAGGATCGAAAGCCGGTCGATCATCATGCCAGGCGTCTCCGAGTTTTTCGGGCAGCCGGACAAGGGGGGGCGAAGTTCGGCGACCAGCGCCTTGTCCATTTCCTCGATGAAATTGTTGCGCTCCTGGTTGAAGCGGTCGATCGCGCGCTTGGCCTTGTGAACCCGCTCGGAGCCCAGATCGTCGCGCCGGGCGATGTCCTCCTCATGCCAAAGCTCAAAATTCCGCAGGTGGTTTTCCTGCACCAGCCGGATAAATCCATCGCCGCCGGCCGCGGGTTTTTCCTCATGCCAGCGGGCGGTGAGCTCCGTCTGCAAGGCGGCGATTTCTTGGGGATTGAACGGCATCGGGTGGCTGGGAAAGGGATTACTGTTGCAAGGAAATCGCAGCACAGGCAAGCCTGAGTCATGCCGCCCCCGGAAGGCTCACCGCCCCCCCGCAGCCTGCTTGTCATCAAGCCGTCGTCGCTGGGTGACATCGTGCACGGGCTGCAGGTGATCCAATCGGTCGCCGCCCGGCTGCCGGACTGCCGGATCACCTGGGTCGTCCGCGACCGATTCGCGGGTTTGGTTGAGGCGGCGCCATTTGTTCATGAGGTGATCCCATTTTACCGGAAAAAAGGCACCCGCGGCGTGCTGGACGTGATGAAAGCCCTGCGCGCGCGGCAATTCGACGTCGTCTGGGACATGCAGGGACTCCTGCGCTCGGGCCTGATGGCCGCCGCCGCCCGTTCGCCGGAAAAACGCGGCCGCAACGACAGCCGCGAAGGCGCGGGCTGGTTCTCGAAAAAAGTCGCAATGCCCCCCGGTGCCGGCCCGCACCACGCGATTCCCGTGCTTCAGGAGTTCGCAAAGACGCTGGGCATCGACGAAGCTGTTAGATTCCCCCTGCAACTGAGGCCTGCTGAAGTTTTCCCGTGGGCATCCTTCTTTGAAGGCGATGCAACCCGTCACTTCGTCATTTTCACCGACAGCCGCGGTGCGGGCAAGGAGTGGCCGAAATTTTCCGCGCTGACCAAACTCATCTTCGAACGGTTTCCGGAATGCCGCATCGCGTGGTGTGCGGGCCAGGTGACCGAGCCGGATTTCGCCCCGCCAGCTGGCCACTTCCTCAATCTAACAGGTTGCCCGTTCCCGGAAATGCTCGCCCTCGCCCGCCAGCCCTCGGTGTTCATCGGCAACGACAGCGGTCCCATGCACCTCTCTGCTGCCGTCGGAAACAAGGTGCTCGCGATCTTCGGCCCGACTTCGCCGGATCGCTTCGGTCCTTGGCCGCCGGACTCGCCGCGCACCGCATCGATCGTTGCTCCGGCCGGGATATTGGCGGATCTAACAGCGGAAGCGGTCTGCGATGCCGTCGCGAAACTCATCTTGTAGCGTCGGTCTATGACCGTCGAAGAGTGATTGAAACGCAGATGAACGCGGATAAAGATGTTCCAGATGGATGACTTCTCTGGTTTCTGGTCTCTCGATTCCATCTGCGGTTCGATTCTCTTCATGATGTCCGGTTGCATCACGATATCGAACGGCTAGATTGAAGCATGAAGTTTTTCCTGGGAACCGTCTGCGCGCTTTGCGGGTTCCTATTGGCGCAATCCCCTGAAACCGCCGCTCTCAAGCCGACGGAGAAAAAGGCAGCAGCTCCAACCAAGCCACCCGCCGGACCACCAGCGAAGATCTCGTCCACTGAATTGAAGGAGTTCGAAGCGCTGCCGGAGGAACGCAAAAAGCTGATAGAAATCGCACTGACAACGGCTCGTGATTCAGCATGGCTGCCATACAAATTCGGCGGCTCGGAACCCAGCGACGGCGGCTTCGATTGTTCCGGCGCGATGTATTACGTCCTGCGCAAAGCAGGCCTCAAACCCCCGCGCACTTCGGCGGAGCAATATCTTTGGTTGAAGGAAAATTCCCGGCTCAATGAAGTTCCCGCGGCTGCGAAGGAGCTCGATGATCTATCGTTGAATAAGCTGCAGCCCGGCGACCTTTTGTTCTGGGGCGGCACCTACACACCCACTGATGGCCGGACCGTGAACATCACCCACATCGCGCTGTTTCTTGGCCATGAAAAAAAGGACGGCCTCGCGGTGATGATCAATTCAACCGACGGCCGCACGTACCGCGGCAAGCGCGGCAACGGATTCGGCGTCTATGATTTCCGCCTGCCGCATGATAACAACAGAAGCGTGTTCATGGGATACGGCACGCCGGTGGGTATCGCGAAGTGGGATGGGAAGTGATTGAAAATGAAAAAGCGTGTTATCAGTTATCGGATAATGGTTATCAGGAAAGACTTTCAACCTATTAACCAATAACATTTAACTGATAACCTACCCCCCCTATTTCATCGCGTATTCCAGCAACAAACTCTGGATTGCAACATAGAATTTCGATCGCAAATAGGCGTCGCGCGCGTCTTCCGCCATGGGTCCGGGATCGACATGATCGGTGGGACCAAAACGATAAATGTCCTCCAGCGCCAAGCGCGCCTGGTTGAGCGCGCTATACCAGGCAAACGCGTCCGCCGGCGCGATCCACAGCGATCCAACCCCGTCATCCGCCTTGTGCGCGGCGGATTCAATGGCCGCGCAGACTCCGCCGAGTTCATCTTCAAATGCCTCGCGCAAATCGGGCACGACATATTCGCGCCAATCATCGCCATCGGCTTCCTCGCCGATCAAACCGCCCATCGAATCCGCGAGATCCGAATCGCGGGAATGCGCGTCGATGTCGATGCAGCGCAGGATTTCCCAATCCTCCGCATCCTCCGCATCGAGGCGCAGGCCGCCTTCCAACGTCGGTGCGACTTTCATTCGGCTTTCTCCAAGGTGGTTTTCAATTGATGCGCCTGCAATTGCTGGACGTAGAGCTCCGCTTTTTCGCGCTCACCGGACCAAACAATCGACCGGCCCAGGCGATGGACCTGCATCATCATGAGCGTCGCTTTCTTCTCGGGGTAGCCAAAAATTTTCATCAGCACGAAGGTCACGTATCCCATCAGGTTCACCGGATCGTCATGCACCACGACATTCCATGGCGGCGCTACCGAAGTTTCCTCTTCGGTCCGGGTCAGCGTATCGGCATCGCCCAAAGTATCCGCGTCACTCATGGTTGTTAGATCGTGGCAGCGGCGGGCTCGGGGGCATCGACCCATTTGCCATGCTCGCGGATGAGATCGACCAGCCGCTCGACGGCTTCGGCTTCCGGGATGTTGAATTTCACCGCGGTCTTGCCGACGTAGAGGTTGATCTTGTTGGGAGCCCCGCCGACGTAGCCGAAATCCGCGTCCGCCATTTCGCCGGGTCCGTTGACGATGCATCCCATCACCGCGATCCGCACTCCCTTGAGGTGCCCGGTGGCTTCGCGGATCTTCTGGGTCGTGCGCTGCAAGTTGAACAAGGTCCGGCCACAGCTTGGACAAGCCACATAGTCGGTCTTGAAAATGCGGGTGCCGGCCGCTTGCAAAATATTGTAAGCCAAGCGCAGCGATTGCCCGGGAGCGGTTTCGCCCCTGACCAGCACCGCATCGCCGATGCCATCGCACAACAGCGAGCCGATGTTGCGCGCCGCTGGCAGCAGGGCTGTTAGAAAATCCGTATCTCCCTGAGGGGGATGGAGCGTGTCCTTCAACACGATTGGATGCCGCGGATCGACGGTGAATGCCAAACGCCGGAAGGCATGGATCACTTCCATGTCGAGCCCGTCCGCCACTGTGATCAGCCGGGCATCTGTCTCGCCATTCAAGGCGGAAACAGCCGCTTCATCGCGAGGATCGATCTCCAGCACTCCGGATTTTTCCATGATGATCTCCGGCTTGAAATCGCCCATGCCCGCAATCTTGTGGGCCAGCGCGTTCCAGCGCTCCTGCGTCGTGAAAACCCGCACCGTCTTCTCACCACCGCCAAGCTCATGGCCCATCACGGTGAGAGTCGAACTACGACGTCTCTCGTACGAGAAAGGATCGTATGAAGGAGTGAAAGTGGCTATCTTGATAGTGGCTGGGACGTCTCGTCCCAGCTCTTTGACTTCCTCCCAAGTAGCTCCATACGCCGATCCCGTCCAGACAGGAGAACAATGTCCTGCCTCCGGATTTTTAAGAATATACCGAAGCTGATTTCTTAAATCCTCTCCATCCCTAACAATGTGATCATAGTATTCGTCCTGCCAAAAATTCCCCTGCTGCTTCAGCAACTCGTTCGCCTTCTTAGCTGAGAATCCTTTCCATGATTGTAGAATCGCTTCCAAATCATGACCTTCATAAGGTTGAAGCAACGCATGGACATGATTTGGCATCACCGACCACGCCAACAAATCGTAGCGTGCACCGTCAAAGTGCCTGACCGCGTTACGTACGAGATCCGCAATCGGAGGGTTGGCGAGATGACACTGCCCCGCACCTTGGTTCAGGGCAGGTTCGATGATGGTGTTAAAGAGCTCAGACAGTTCTTCAAAAAGCGAGCCACATTCGATGGAGTATTTTCCTGCAGTGGGCATGGCCTCTTCGATGCGTCGCTGGAGCACGGCACGCGATTGCCGATAAGAGTCTGCCACCTCGGCTGGCAACGAATCGTGTAAACGGAACGTGACGGAATACACCGCTCTTGGAATCCGCCAGTGTGGCAGACTGGTGGATTTATATTTGAGAAGACGATCCCAATCAGGCCGGATTTTTTCGGCATCCGCCTTGAGGCTTCGCTGGGACGAGACGTCCCAGCCACCATTGGAATTTGCACACTTCCGATTAAACGCGCCCGCCAAGGCCTGCGCCACGGGCACTTCGTGGATCGCGTCTTCTGTTAGCGAGACGCGGATAGTGTCGCCAATGCCGTCCGCCAGCAACGAGCCGATGCCGATCGCGCTCTTGATGCGGCCGTCCTCGCCATCGCCGGCCTCGGTGACGCCGAGGTGGATCGGATAGTTCCAATCCGGCCCCTCCGCAGCGAGTCTTGCAACGAGCAGGCGGTAGGCCTCGATCATGACCTTCGGGTTGGAGGCCTTCATCGAGAAAATGAAATCGTGATAGTTGTTTTCGCGCGCCAGCCGGGCGAATTCCAACGCGCTCTCGCACATCCCGAGCGGCGAGTCGCCGTAGCGGTTCATGATGCGATCCGACAGCGAGCCATGGTTGGTGCCGATGCGCATCGCCCGGCCAAGATCTCTGCATAGCAAGACCAGCGGTGTAAACTCCTCGCGGATGCGTTGCAGCTCCTCCTCGTATTGCGCATCGCTGTATTCGCGGATCTCGAACTTCTTCTTGTCGGCGTAGTTCCCTGGATTGACCCGGACTTTTTCCACCCACTTGGCAGCCTCCATCGCGGCGTCGGGTTTGAAATGGATGTCCGCCACCAACGGAACCTGACAACCGGCAGCCCTCACTTCGCGGGCGATGTTTTCGAGGTTGGCCGCGTAAACTTTTGTCTGCGCGGTGATCCGCACGATTTCACATCCCGCATCGGCAAGACCCAGCACCTCGGCAACGCAGGCCGGCGTGTCGCGCGTGTCGGAAGTGATCATCGACTGGACCCGGATCGGGTTGCGGCCACCGACCCCGACATTTCCCACCATGACCTCGCGGCTGACCCGGCGGGCGTAGTTAAGCAAATCCGGGCAATAGCGCATCGGCGCGTGCGAGCTCATGTTCATGAGGATATAAGCGAGAAATTGCGGCCCGGCAATGTCCGCGTTCATCCCCAAAAATCCCTCGCCGGACCGTCCATTCCATGCGAATCATGCTGTCATGAGCTTCGGGAAATGGCTGGCAGCGGCGGTGTTCTGCGCCTTTTTGGGCAAAGTCGCGCACGCGGAGGAATTCATCCGTGTCGACGAAGATCCAAGCGCCGTCCGCCTCCAGACCGCAGTCACCCATTTCGAAAAGGATGGCGCGAAGGTCGATCTCATCGGCGCGATCCACATCGCCGACAAGGCCTATTACAACGCCCTCAGCACCCGCTTCGCCACTTACGACTCCCTGCTTTTCGAAATGGTCGGCGGCGAAAAATTTCCCGCTGCCAAGGTTGAAGTGGCACCAGTGCCCCCGAAACCTGAGCCGGCACCAGCCGATCCGGCCGTGAAGAAGAAGCAGCCCAACCTTTCCGGTCTCCACAAAATCTATGAGACCATCGCCACCTATCTGGACCTCACCGGACAAGTCGACCAGATCGATTACACGACAAAAAATTTCGTGCACGCCGACCTGACAAGCGACGAGTTTTTCGACCTCCAGGCCGCGCGCAAGGAGTCGTTGTTCACGTTCATGCTGAAGTCAAGTTGGGCTGCCAAAAAGAGCAGCTTGCCGGAGCCCGATTCTTTCAAACTCCTGCAAGGCATTATTTCCCACAACTCCAACCTGCTCAAACTCCAGCTAGTCCACACACTCGGCGAGGGCGACAACCAGATCGCCGCCTTGATGGGTGACTCGGTCATCATCACCGACCGCAACAAGCGCTGCCTTGAAGTCATGCAGCGCGAACTCGATGCCGGTCACAAGGTCCTCGGCATCTTCTACGGCGCCGCCCATTTCCCCGACATGAGCAAGCGTCTGTTAGAACAAGGTTTTCAGCTCAAGGGCCAGGATTGGCTGACCGCATGGGACATTCCCAAGCCCGCGGAAAAGCCGGT
>JANMJQ010000335.1:0-8269 GCA_031371445.1 Akkermansiaceae bacterium | reverse complement strand
CGGGTGAAACATCCGCACCAGTTTCTTCCAAAGCTGCCTGGAAAACTCCCAAAATTTCAGATTGAAAACGTGATAAAAAAGGGCATGATGCGCCATGTTCTTCGCCGAGCTGCCCTTCTTCAAAAAGACGGTCGGCAAAGTGCTTGCAACTCATCCGAGTTGCTGCGGGTGAAGGTGGAGTTAACAGGTGATCCGTCGCGTGGCGCTTTAATTCAGGGCTCAGGCGGCATTCGCAAATTGCGGGTGGCAGCCGGCGGCAAGGGCAAAAGCGGCGGGGCCAGAATGCTCTACTACCTTGTGGCCGACGATGCGATCATCCTGTGCTACATTTACCGAAAATCCGAAAAAGAAACGCCCACGCCAACCGACCTGCGGAGAATTTCCAAAGAACTCAAACGGGAAAACCAATGAAAAAGACCGAATTGAAAACCATGAGCCGTAAAGCTGCGGCTGTGGGCTGCGGAGAAATCCGTGCTGCACGTGTCACCCGGATCGAGGTGCTGCCAGATGGCAATGTCGCCGAGATTGAAGTGAACCCGGAGGATTTCCGCAAGATGCGTGCCTCGGCATGGGAAGCGAAAACCGAGGCCGCCCGCATCCGTCAGCGGCTTGGAATGACCCAGCCTGAGTTTGCCGCGCTGCTCGGAATCCCGATCGCCACCCTGCGCAAGTGGGAGATTGGGCCAAGCCAACCCAGCGGTGCCGCCCGCACCCTTCTGCTGCTCGCCGAGACTCATCCCGACTTGGTGAAGGAAGCGGCTGACAGAGCTGTGGCCGCCGTTTGATATTGAAGAAAGGGGCACAGGTCGTCCCGCCTGTTCTTCAATAATGGCAAAGGGGACCGGTCAACCCTGATAAAAAAGCCGAATCTAAAACGGCAGCTCCCAACCAGTTCCTGCGCCTCTTCCGCCTTCCTCTCCGCCTCGGGTTTCAATTCTTCGATCTCCTTCGCCAGCTCCTCTTTCTGCTCGGCAACGATTCGCCCGATCACCGACTCGTCTTCCTCCGCAGCTTGATAAATCTCGTAATCCGCACTGGCTTTCAAATCATCCAGCGTCCTTGGCCCGGCGTAGCGCCAGCGAAGACGGCTCAATCATTTCCAGAATCCTCGCCTGGAGATGTTCGTAGAGTGACCGCATCTCCATCAATCCGCGCGCGGTGACGAGGGAAACCGCGGCCCAACCTTGTTTCAGAATGAACGCCTGCGGATCCTTGCCTGTGCGGACCTCTTCCACGATGATCGTGGTGTTACCCCGAGGGATGAGTGAAATGATCCGCGGATGCTTGCCTGGTCTCACGCTCGTGAGCACCCGTTGCCGCGCGGCAATCAATTCCGGCAGCGCTTCGAAATCCTGGTAAGTGACCGGCAGCGGATCCGAGCCATGGTCGCGCAGAATTTTTCGAACCTCGTCGGCCACCAGCACCCGCTTGCCACCGCTTAGATCTCATTCGCCAGCGCCAACTCTTCATCTGTCTTCTTCTCTCCGACCTTCGACCTTCGACTCTTCTTTCAGCGTTTCAGGATCTACCTCCGCCATTTCTCGCCCATAGCGCTCGGCGATGTCTTCCGGATCCTGCGCCACTCCCAGTCGCGCCAGTCCTTCGTCGATCGCCAACTCGCTCGTCAGATCCTAGTTGCTTGGCGCGTTGACGACCACATCAACCCCCTTTTCCCCGCCCTCCGGTCCTCACATGAGCTTTCTCAGCGGCCTTCATCTCAAAAGCAATTTCTTAACAGTGAGTTGCAATTCATCGCCGCGTGGGAGGACATCTTCACGCCGAACGCGCCCATGTTCGCCCTCGTCGAGCGCCTCGCGAAGACGCATCCGCTCTACTCCGCCAGCGCCTTCTCCACCTTCTCCGCCAGTCCGTCCCGCGCATTCATATCCACGAGATTGCCCTTCTTATCCACCAGCCACATCGCCGGGATCGAGTTGATCCCATACTTCTGGCTCACCGCATTCTTCCACCCCTGCCCGTCGAAATACTGCGGCCACGCTATCTCCTTCTCCTTCACGAAACTCTCCAGCTTCCCCTTGTCCTCATCCAGGCTGATCCCCACGATCTCAAACCCCTTGTCGTGCATCTTCGTGTAAGCCTCGAGCACATGCGGCAGCTCCGCCACACACGGCCCGCACCACGTCGCCCAAAAATCCACCAGCACCACCTTGCCCTTCATCGCCGCGAGATCCACCTCGCGCCCGTCCACCGCCTTGAACTTGATGTCCAGCGGCTTGCCCATCGCATCCAGCTTCGTCGCCGCCGCCTTCGCCTGCGCCTTGATCTCCGCCGGCACCTTCTCCCCGTCGAGTTCCTTGAAAATCGCCCGCGCCTTCTCCGGCGCCGCATTCTCCGCCACCGCCACCAGCATCCCATACGGCTCCTCCTGCGTCGGGAACTCCTTCAGCAGCGCCCGCGCCTGCTTCTCCAGCTCGCCGTAGAACGCCTCCTTGCTCACGCTCCGCTTCGCGAGCACCGCCTTCTCCACCTCCTTCATCCGGTCCTCGAATGAAGTCTCCGCCTGCGCGGAAAGTGCGAACGCGGCGAGGAGGGCGAGAGCGGCGAGAAGCGGGGATGTTTTCATGGGATTGATGGCTTGAGTTTGCGGAGCGTGCCCACTCCCGCCGGCAAAAGCCCGCGGAATCTTCGGGAATCTTTCCGGCAGGGAAACCGCTCCGCGGGCTCCGGCGGGAACGCTTCCCCGCGGGGAACGACCGCGAACAACCCCCTTTTCCCCGCCCTCCGGTCCTCACATGAGCTTTCTCAGCGGCCTTCATCTCAAAAGCAATTTCTTAGCAGTCGCCGCGTCCCTCCTCCTCGCCCTCCCGCTCCCTGGCACCGCTCACGCGGCCCTGATGACCTGGAGCGCGCCAACGGCCATCTCCGGCGACAGCGATGTCGTCAACACCGGCGCGGTGGTCGGTGCGTTCAACCTCGGCAGCCTCGCGGTACCCAGCACGACGGTGAACGGCGTGACCTTTGGCTCGTTTGGGATTCCCAGCACTGGGAGTTTCACCAGCACCACGGTTGGCAACTTTAACTTGACGTTCGACTTCAGCAGCGCAGCCGCTACCGGCTCGGGCAGTGGGCCATTTTCGACTTTGTCGTCCGCCTATCAAACGCTGGCATGAACAGTGAATGGGCTCAGGTTCCGCATTTCAACAATCCCAGCTCTTCACGCCGCGCAAGGCTGCACTTCCTTGCGGATGGCTTCGCCTTTTTCCCGATCGGCACGCATGAATTCGTAGTCGAGGTGGAGATTCATCCACATGCCGGGGGTGATGCCGAAGAAGCAGCTCAGGCGAAGATCGTATTCGGGAGTGCAGCGGCGCTTGCCTTGTTTCATCTGGGTGAGATGAGGCGCGGGAATCCCGCAGCGGCGGGCAATCTCCGCTTGGGACAGTCCTGATTCCTCAAGCGTTTCGCGGAGCGTTTCGGCGAAGAAGTTGAGCAGCGGGATGAGTTGCGGTTTCTTTTTCATGGCGGTGGCTCAGTGATAGTCGGTGATTTGGACGGCCGTGGCGTTGCCGTCCTTTTCTCCATCGCCACGCGCTATCGGGAGCGATGACAAATTTTCAGTGGGTTGTCATTCGGGAATTCTGTCGTGTGGCTCGGGCTCAACCGCTGGAATCTTGGCGAGAATTGCCTCAATATCCACCTGCTTGCCGCGTTCGGCGCGCTCGTTCAAATAGCGCTCCGCATCGAGCGCGGAGAGTTTCTCGGCGAGTGCGCTGCTAACGAGTTGATTGACGGAAACGCCCTCGTCCCGTGCCAAACGCTTGGCGTGCTGGTGAATGGAGTTGGGAAGTCGAATGCTCAGTGTGCTCATGGTCGTGTGGATGGAATTAGTGCGAGAAGCTGCGGCGGTGTGATGACGCGGACGCCCAAAGAGGATGCGCGCTCGAAGTCGGAAATGTTGAACGTGACGAGATAATCGGCACTGGCCGCAACAGCAGCCTCCAGCACCATATCGTCCTTGGGGTCGCGGAGTAACGGACGCCAAAGGAAGTGGACTTTGTGCTGGCTGGATACGGAAACGAACCAGTCGAGAAACTTGGTAATCTCGGCTGGCGTGAGATGCGGCAATAGTCCGGGTCGATTGGCGACATCATCGTATTCAAAGACAAGCGGGGCGGTCACTGCGGGGCGAAGCACGCCGGTAAGGACGAAATTAAGGAGCCGAAAAGAGCTCCCAGAAGAGGACTTGAGAGCCGAAATGATGACGTTCGTATCAAACACTGCGAGCACACTGGTATGATGGGTGATACCGGAAATAAGTCAAGTGCGCGAAGTTTTGGCCACAGTTGCCAATCCCCAACAGGTGGACTGAAGTTCCGCGCTCCAATTTTCAGACCCGCTCCAACAAAATCTCGTTCCCCAGCACCACCAAATCCACACGACCTTTCAGCGTCTTGTCGATGAACGGCGTGTTCTGCGATTTCGATTTCATGAACTCCTTCGTGAAAGTCGTTTCCGCCTCTGTATCGAAAAGAACCAAATTGGCGGGCTGGCCTTCTTCGATGGTGACGACGGGCAATCCCATCAGGCGCCGGGGTTCGCTGGAGAAGCGTTTCAGAAGAAGATCCCAGCCGAATTTGCCGGTGGCGATGAAATGATGATACAATGAGACCAGCGCCGTATCGAGGCCGGTGATGCCG
The DNA here is from genome assembly GCA_031371445.1 of Akkermansiaceae bacterium. Classification (GTDB taxonomy): domain Bacteria; phylum Verrucomicrobiota; class Verrucomicrobiia; order Verrucomicrobiales; family Akkermansiaceae; genus Luteolibacter. Next base: position 3,611 of record JANMJQ010000335.1, on the reverse strand, counting down.
TTCGGAGCGCTGATGAAGTCGAGCGATTTTTCGAAGGCGGTGTGTGGTGCGTGATCGGTGGCGATGAGATCGAAGACCCCGTCGATGAGACCTTGCAACAAGGCTTCGTTGTCGGCCTTGGTCCGCAGGGGCGGATTCATTTTGTAGTTGGTGTCGAAATCGCCGATGTCTTCATCGATGAACAGCAGGTGATGCGGCGCGACTTCGGCGGTAACCTTCACATCGCCCCGGGATTTCCACCAGGCGATGGTGTCCATGCCGAGCTTGCTGGAGACATGCTGGATGTGGATGTGCGCGCCGGCGGCATGGGCGAGGCGGATGTCGCGATCGATGATGATTTCCTCCGCGCAAGCCGGTGAGCCTTTGATGCCAAGCCGATAGCTGGCGATGCCTTCATTGAGCGCCCGCGGACCGGCGAGTTCCGGCACTTCGCAATGGCTGGCAAAGAACATGCCGAACTCGCTGGCATATTGCATCGCGCGCAGCAGCACGGCGGGGTCGCCGGTGGTGTCGCCGTCGTCGGTGAGCATTTTCACGCCGAGCGCGCGCATGCCATCGATGCCGGCCAGTTCCTTGCCGTGGCGGCCTTGGGTCACGCAGCCGGAGGTATAGATCGGAATCCGCGCCGTGCGTTTGCCGATGTCGAGGACGTTGGCCACGACGGTCGCGGAATCAATGGCCGGGCTCGTGTTTGGCATCATCACGAGGCCCGTAATGCCGCCGTTGATCGCCGCTTCCCCGCCGGTGGCGATGGTTTCCTTGGCTTCGAATCCCGGTTCGCGGAGGTGCACATGGGCATCGAACATGCCCGGCAGCAACAAACGTCCGCGGGCATCGATGACGCGGGTGCCGGCATCAACTGTTAGATCCGGGCCGATGCTTGAAATTTTTCCATCGCGGACCAGCACATCGACCGCTTCCGTGATTTTTGAGCTCTCGGAAACGATGCGCGCGTTTTTGATCAGCAAGGTCAGATGATGGGTCATGATGGCTCCGCGCCGGGTTTGAGATAATAGAGGACCGCCATCCGGACGGCGATGCCGTTCTCGACCTGGTCGTTGATGAGGCTGCGTTCGTAGTCCATCACCGCATCGCAAAGCTCAACGCCACGGTTCACGGGGCCGGGATGCATGAGGTAGAGCCCGCGGTCGCGGATGTCGGCGAGGCGTTTTTCGGTGATGCCGTAGAGCCGGTGATATTCGCGGAGGCTGGGGAAAAACTGGACGTCCTGGCGCTCCATTTGCACGCGCAGGAGATAGACAAAATCTGGCGACCATTTCATCGCCTCGTTGTAATCGGTGAAGCGTCGGATGTTTTCCGGCCCCACCCGAGGCACCAGCGAGCCAGGTCCGAGATAAGCGACTTCCACACCGAGGCGTTTGAGGATCGTGCTGGTCGAACGGGCAACGCGGGAGTGGAGGATATCGCCAATGATCAGAACTTTCCGGCCCGTGGGATCGGGGAATTTTTCCTTGATGGTAAAGGCATCCAACAGCGCCTGGGTCGGATGGGCGTGGGCGCCGTCGCCGGCATTGATGACCGAGGCCCGCGTTTGCCGCGCGATCATGCCGGGCAAGCCGGAGCGGCCGTGGCGCACGATGATAAAATCGGTGCGCATGGCCTGCAGGGTTTCGACCGTTTCTCTAACAGACTCACCTTTTGTGATCGATGATTGCGCGACATCGAAGTTCGTGACGTCCGCCGAGAGGCGTTTCGCGGCGACTTCGAACGAGGAGTGGGTGCGTGTGCTGGGCTCGTAGAAAAGCATGAGCACAGACTTGCCCTTGAGCGCGGGGACTTTCTTCACCGAGCGCGTGAACAATTCCTTGAAGGGCGCCGCCTGGTCGAGCAACAGGTCGATTTCCTCCCGATCCAAGGAGCTGATGTCGAGAAGGTCCTTACGCGCCATCTTCAATGGGGTGTGGGTATGTCGGTCTTTTCATCAGAGGATGGCCGCAAGCTGCCGTATTGCAGTTGTGGAAAATAATAGAGCGCGCCAAACACGGTGACAAACAACGCGATCACCGCGATGAAAGCAGCGTGATGGCGGGACAGCGGGCGGTAGAAAAAAATGAAGGCGGCAATGAAGAACCCGCACGCCACGCAGGCCGCCGGTATCACCATTTGCAGTTCGTAGAAATAATAACATACCGCGCCGGCGATGGCGAACAGGTAACCCGTGATGACCATCGCCACATGAGCTGTTAGACGAGGCGGTTCGACATGCACCGCAGCCAGTGCAATGGCTTCCTGATGCCGGATTCTTTGCAGTTCTTCATCGTTATGCCGCTGCCGTGGCAGCTTCGAATCCGCGGGTGGCGGCTGGTGCGCCACGGCCAAAGGCAGTTGCTCGGATTTGCGGAGCGAACGGACGGGCTTGAGGCTGGGGGCAACCGGCAGCGGCGAACTCGCTGGCAAAACGGGTTTTTCAGGCGGAGGTGAATAATGGACCACAGGCAAACCGTCGAGCGGCAGCGGCAAAACGGGAATGCCATCGGATGGATTGGACAAGCGGGCGGCCTTGGCGTCGAGGGGCTCGTCGACAGGGATCGGCACGATGTGTGGCTCGTCGGGTCCCGGCCGATGGAGGTTGTGGTGCTGGCGATGGTGGTTACTCGCGGGAGCCGCAGCAGGAGCTGGCGCGGCGGCCCGAGGCGGTGGCGGCGCTGGCACGGGCTCTTCGGGTGCCGCCAATGGGATACCAAGTGACTCACGCAGCCGGGCGATTTCCTCGGCCGATTTTTTTTGCTGCGGAAGGAGGCTCATGGCGTTTCTTTCACAACGATCCGCACCTGGTCCGTGCCGTCGGTCCCTTCGAGCGATACCAATACATGGTCCAAGCGGTTGGTGTCGAGAGTGATACCGACGTAATCCGGCTGGATCGGCATTTCCCGGTGGCCGCGGTCAACGAGCACGGCGAGCTCGATTTTCGCGGCGCGGCCGTAATCCGACAAGGCGTCCAGGGCGGCGCGGATGGTCCGGCCGGTGAACAACACATCGTCCACCAGGATCACATGCGCGCCCTCGACGGTGAAAGCGATGTCACTTTCCTGCAGCAAGGGATTGGCATGCAGGTGTTCGAAATCGTCGCGATACAGCGAAATGTCGAGCACCCCGAAAGCCAGTTCTCGGTCGTCGGCGGACAGCAGGTTAAGCACCCGTTCCGCCACCTCGTCGCCGCGGCTGCGGATTCCGACCAGGGCGAGCGGGCGCAAGCCATGGCGCTCGCGGATGGCCGTGGCAAGCCGTTGGACGCCTTCGGCGATGTCTTCGGAGGAGAGAATCCGTTCCATGGGCTTTCTAGAAATTGAGAATGCCGATGTCGCGGCGCCGTTGCAAGCCATCGAAATGAATACCGTCGGCCGCGGCATGGGCTTTTCTAACAGCTTCCTCGCGCGATGGGGCGCCCGCGACCACCGCCAGCACCCGTCCGCCATGGGTTTGCCAGTCGCCGACGAGGCGGGTTCCGGAGTGGTAAACCCGTGCGCCGGTGGTGCCCTCGATGCCGGAAATTTTGTCGCCCGATCTGGAACTTTCCGGGTAACCGGCTGATGCGAGCACGACGCAAACGCTCCAGCCGTCGCTGAAATGGATCAAATCCTGGCGCAGTT
>JANMJQ010000198.1:0-14167 GCA_031371445.1 Akkermansiaceae bacterium | reverse complement strand
GAAAAAGGCGCGGAGATCGTCACCGAAATCCGCGCCTTATACATATCCCCTTTGCGAGGGCGTTGGCGGTCTGGTTTCCCCCCGGAACCCTGGACCGCCGGGGGTCGCCCGCGCGAGATGGGGGCAAAATAGAAAATAATTCGGATTTGTAAATCTTTAAGTTTGGCGAATTGCTTTTTCCCTTCAAAAAGCGGGGAAATAGCGCTGCACGGCCTCAACCGCCCCTTCGCCAAAGGAGGCCGAGGTGATGATCCCGCCGCCCTGCCGGACCTTTTCTTTGATCGGCTCCACCGCGTTGGCGGGGCAGGCGGTCATGCCTGCGTGGGTGGGGTCGAGCATTTCGATGTCATTGTGGCTGTCGCCGATCGCGAAGCAGTCCGCGGCTGTTAGATTGTAGAGATCGGCGATTTTTCCGAGGCTGCTGCCCTTTTGGAAATCGCGATGGCCGAAGCGCAGGTAGATCGAATTCCTCTGCCATGACAGTTTCGGTTCATCCGCCACCAGCGGTCCGATCCGCGTGGTGATCCATTCCATTTCGTTCTGTGATGTCGCGATGATTCCAGCCGGCTCGCCGTCCATTTCCAGCCACCGCGCACCGGTCATGGTTTCGATATCATGACGGATCCCGCGCAGAATTTTGCGGCTGCGCTTGAAGAGCCCCGCGATTTCCTTTTCGCAGCGCTTGTTCCACTCCACATAGGGCAGCCATCGGCCGAAATCGTTTGGAAAATAAATTTCACGTTCGCGCGCAACAACCCAGTCCGGCAAAAAGGGAAAGCGGCTCTCGATGATTCCCTCGACCATCTGTGGCATGGAGCGTCCGGTGTTGATCCCCCACGCGATGCCATGGCTGGCGCGCAACCTGCGGATGAGATGGAAAAAGGCCGGCGGGACCGGAGGATTTTCGCCGCCGTAATGAAGCGTGCCGTCGAAATCGAAAGACAGCACCGCCTTGGTTGCGGGCGGAGCGGGCAGGGGCTTCATGAAATCGGGTTACGGTTTGAGCGCGTCGCGGCACCAGGCCAAGGCCATCAGCGCGTAGCCGGTTCCATAAGCCTGATGATAATCGTAGAGCGGATAATCCCACCACGATCCATCCTTCTCCTGCCGCTCTAACAGAATCGCCGCCAGCGCCGCGGCATAAGGGGCGTGCTTTTCCTTCGGCAACAGCCTCACGGACTCGGTGAAATAATACATTCCATAATAGTAAAAATAGCCCGCGATCTTGAACGGAGCTTCATGGGGAACCGGGCGCTTGCGGCCATTGCTGAGAAAGCCCTCGCGGGCGAGGAATCGATCGGCCCAGGTCGTCAGCACCTCATCGGAGACCGCCTTTTCACCGAACAGGCGGAGCGCCGCGTTGCAGGCCTGCGATCTTCCCAGCGATCCAGCCGGACGGTTGATCTCCGACCGCGGGCGCATCCGGTGCTGGAATGAATACGCATAGGAAAAGTCGGGCTCGCGCTGCATGTTGAGCCCGACGATGGCGTGCTTGACCAGCTTGTTGTCGAGTTTCACAGCCATCGTGCGGCGCGCTTCATCCATCGCCACAAGTACGGTGGCCGTAGTAAATGAGGTCGGCAATCCCGACGGCTTTTGCGTGGTGAGTTCGTCGAACACATCGAGATAGCCCCAGCCGCCGTTGACGTCCTCGTAGCGGCAGACGAGATCGACTTGTTGCTGTGCCTGCGCTTGCAGAACCTGTTTTTTCGCGGGATCCGTTTCCCTCTGATAGAGCCGTGAGATGGCGCGCAGCCCGTAGGCGTGGCCCCAGACATTGTAAGTGGTCGTTTGGTCCGCGCGGCGGAGTTTGGGCAGTTCGGAGGCGATCCAGGCAGCGCATCGGTTGACGGAGGCATTCACTTCCGGGCGGGGATCGCCCGCATCGAGCATGCCAGACAGCGCGAGTCCGGTGGCGCCGGCGCGGTAGGCTTGGTGCGCGCCGGGCAGTGGCGCGTAGATGTTGAGATCTTTGGTATGGGTTGCATTGCCCCACGAGCCGTCACTGTTTTGATGGGCCAGCAGAAAGTCCACGCCCCTGTGCATGGATGCGTCAAGGGACTCGGGGGTGATTTCCGCGGCCGGAGAAAAAACGCAAGACAGCAAGACACAAGACGCAAGACGAAGAGTGGAAAAGACGAAAGACGGCAAGACACAAGACAGAAGACGAAGAGGAGAAGATTGCAACATGGCGTCAGTCTTTTCTTGCGTCTTCAAGTCTTGCGTCTTGTGTCTTTGTCTTACGGAACAATGACGATCTGGCCTCCGAGAACGCCTTCCAGGATTTCGGTATCAGTGGCGGACGAGCGTCCCCGTTTGACTGGACGGTGTTCAATCCTGCCGTCCGGCATTTTGACATCCACCGACCAACCGAAGGGATCGAAATGCAAAGCCTTGTTGGGCACCACACGCACCTCGGCTTTTTGATAGGTGATCAAATGAAGCAGGGCCGGTGAGCCCACGGCTGGCACGAGATCCATTGGCCAGGCGGCGGTGAAATCGGCGCGATAGCTGCCATCGGGGCCGGGGACATTCGCGACTTTGGCGAGGCTGATCGGGATATCGACATCCTCGCGGCCGGCCAGCGTCGCGACACCTGTTAGATCGGGCCGCAGCGAGCGGGCGCTGGCGTCGTCGGTCCACGCGATTAGCAGCGGCGTTGCGGTGCTTGGGAAAAACGTGCCCGCGGCAAGACCCGCCGGGACGCGGCCGTTGACCATCATCGCTCTCACCGCCTCGCCCGGGGTCCAGCGACCGTTTTCGATCGCCCCGTAGTAGAACCACCCATCGGCCGGCGCCTTGATTTCAAACAAAGCGCGGTCCTGCTCCAGATCTGTTAGATTCTGCGCCGCGCGGCTGGCGGCAATTCGCGAGGCCTCGAGTCCCAGCCTGTCAAGTTCGAGCGAACGGGGGATGTCGGTTTCCAGTTTGGTGAGATTGAGCGAGCTGTCGCGCTCGCTGTCGGCGAGGGTTTTTGCTTCGCGGGGCAAGGTGACTTCCAGCGAGCGCTTGTGATCGAGTTGTTCCATCCGCAGCACAAATTCCGCGCGGGCAACGGCGTCCTTCTGGCGCGTTAAGATGATTTCCTCGGTCTCTTCAGTGACGTCATCGGCGTCATACATTTTGGAAAGCTGGTGAAGTTCCTCCTGCTGGTTCGAAAGCATTTGCTCCGTCTGCTTCAAATCCTGGCCCGCGCGTTCCTCACTGGCTTTGCGCCGTGTTTGCACAAAATAAGCGTTCTCCTCCTTGGCGATCTCGGCAGCGCGGCGGGTGGCTTCCAGCTTGTAGGGCGCTGTTTTCCGCAGCAGCTCCGAGTTCATCTCCGCCTGCGCCAACTGGAGTTTCGACGTTTCCACTTCACGCCGCAGATCATCGATTTTTTTGTCGATGTCCTCGTTGTCGAAACGCAGCAGCACATCACCCTTCGCCACCTTCGCACCGTGCGGGGCGACCTGCAGGATTTTGAAATCGCTCCAGGCCTTTGGATTCAGACGGTAGACCGTACAGCCGTCGCCGGGAAGGGCGGTTGCGGTGAGCGTTTTCTCGATGAAAAAGGGTTTCGATTCGACAGCGACCTCGGCGGCCGGAGCGAAGCCCAGGAGCAAAGCGGATGGGAAGAGAACAGAGAGTAAGGATTTCATCGGGGTGGTGGAGCAAGGAGCGTGGGGCACAGAGGAAGAGGATTGATGAATGACGATTGTTGAATGTTGAATGTTGAATGATGATTTTTGATTTTGGATTTTGGATTGTTGATTTTGGATTTTGGATTTTGGATTTTGGATTTTGGATTTTGGATTTTGGATTTGTGATGGGAAAAGGTGCTCAGAAATTCTTCACATCAAAAATCAACATTCATCAATCGTCATTCATCAATCAATTGGACCGAGCCGATCCGCATTCTCTCCGGCACAATCAAAGCAGGGTCGGCCGGCAAATCAATCCGCGGCCTTGCCTTTGCGCGCGAGCCAGATTGGCAGCAGGCGGGGTTTGCGGGCATCCGGCGAGGATGGCACGCTGAACTCAGCGACCATGAAGCCTGAGCCTTGCAAGCGACGGGTCAGGCTGGCGACCGGACGCGATCCGGCGATGGCCAGCAGGCCGCCTTGTTGCAGCGCCTCGAAGGCGGCGGAGACCCAGCGGCGCTCGTCCACCCAGGGCCGGTTGCGCGGGCCCGTGGGTGAGGCGTCGAGGTGCATGAGGATGGCGTGCAATGATCCCGCCTGGCGGATGAGGGCTGCCGGGCCGCAATCATTTTCAAGCAGCACCCGCGGATCTGTTAGAAGCGGGCTGTCGGGGATGAAATCGCGATGCCATTGCGCGACCACGGCCAGGGGTTCGGCGACGATGAAGGTGGCGCGCTTTTGCGGCAGGGCGGCGGCGGCGGCGGCGAGAGGGTGGCCCAGGCCGAGGCCTGCGAACCAGAGTTTCGGCTGCCTCGCGGGGCGGAACGGGGCGCATGCCAGGCGCGCCAATTCCTCCTCCACGGCGCGGGTGGCGGGACCGCAGATTTGCTGGCCATGGACTGTTAGGGACTTGCGTCCGTCGTGCTCCTGGAGCTCGAGGACGTTGCCGTCCGGAAGCTCGGTTTCGGCGAGGGTGATTCGTGGTTTCATGATGCTTGGGGCTTGCCTTGCGCGGCAGGGATTAGTAGATGAACGGCACCATGTCCACTGAACCTGTGTCACCTGCTCCCAAAAGTCCCGGAGCCGAAAAGAAGCTTGTAGCCGGATTGCTTGCCATTCTGTTGGGAGGCTTTGGCGTCCATAAATTCTACCTAGGCTATACCAAGGAAGGAATCATTCAAATCATTCTCGCCTTCGCCTGCGGGATTGGCGCTGTCATTGCCATCGTCGAAGGGATCATTTACCTGACCAAATCCGACGACGAATTCGTCGCGACATACGTCACCGGCCGCAAAGGCTGGTTCTAACAACCCCATCCGCTTTACTTCCCAAAAAGAAAACCCCGGCAGATGCCGGGGTTTTTTTGGTTTTTCAAATGAGACGGGGATCAGCAATTCAACCCAAGCTGGCTTTGAGAACGGAAGAGGCCTTGAAACCCACCGACTTTGAAGCGGCGATTTTCATGGATTCGCCGGTCTTTGGGTTGCGGCCCTGGCGGGCTGCGCGCTTTTTCACTTCGAAAGTTCCGAATCCGATGATTTGGACTTTTTGATCCTTTTTCACGCCTTTGGCGATCGAGGAGAGGACGGCTTCGAGGGCTTCGTCGGCGGCACGTTTGGTGGCGTCTTTGCCCATTGCGGCTTGGATGGATTCAATCAGTTCAGCTTTGTTCATGGCAGCGACGTTTCTGGTGAGCCCCTCAGGGCATTGCAAGCGAAAACCTATTGAAATACGGGGGATTTTTTACACTGGCGGCTTGACTTGGCCCGCAATTTGGGAAGCGCGGCGGAGCGTCTGGAGGGGGGATGGCGACGGTGGCGGCATCTCTAACAGATCGCCATTTCTGTTAGAGACCGGTCTGTTAGAAAATGCGCGGCAGGAGCCCTTCGCTTTCGTGCATTCCGCCCGGGCTGGCCCGCTGTTCCGGCGAATCGCCTAGCGGCCGGGCGGCGCTTGTTTCCAACCGCCACGGGGCCCCTCGCGAGGTGGGCTCGAAATGCTGCGCAAAGCCTACCCCGCGCGCGCCGGGATTACGCTCAATCCCTTTTTTTATAAGGCCTTTGCCCGAGCTTGTGAAATTTTTCACAAATAGGCCTTGCGAAGCTAGTCGAGCATCCTTTAAAGAGGCGCTCCTGCCGTCGTCAGGCTCGTAGCATGCGATTTTTCATCACCCTATCGGCTGTTTGGCTCTCCGGATTTGTCCCCGCATTCGCGGCGGAAGAGGGCGGTGCGCATGAGGGACTGCCGCTGCACGCGCAGCGCATTTTTGAGAACCTGCCGCTCACCAACTCGATGGTGATGTCATGGGTCGCGACCTTGGTGGTGATCCTCATCGCGCGCATCGCCACCGGGAAAATGACCCTGGTGCCGAGCGGCCTGCAAAACTTCGCCGAGTGGGTGGTGGAGAGCCTGTACGGTTTCCTGGAAGGAATCCTGGGCGCCCACCTGGTGAAGCGGACCTTCTGGTTCTTCGGAGGCGTGTTCGTGCTCATCCTCTGCTCGAACTGGATCGGCTTGGTTCCCGGCGTCGGAACCTTTGGCCGGCTTGTGGAGCAGAACGGTCATGAAAGTTTCATCCCCTACTTCCGCGGCGGCAACGCCGACCTCAACATGACCGCAGCCCTCGCGGTTGTCGCTACCGTGCTTTGGTTTTACTGGGCGCTCACCGAAAACGGCGTCGGCGGCTTCCTGAAACATATTTTCGCTCCGAAGGGCGAGTTCAACGGCTTTATGAAGGTGATGATGATCGTGATCTTTTTCCTCGTCGGCATCATCGAGGTGTTCTCGATCCTGCTGCGTCCGGTGGCGCTTTCTTTCCGGCTTTTCGGCAACATTTACGCGGGCGAAAACATGCTCGAGCTGATGATGGGGATGGTGAAGAACCCCTATTTCAAATTCCTGCCAGCGCTACCTTTCTATTTCCTCGAACTGTTGGTCGGCTTTATCCAAGCCCTCGTCTTCATGCTGCTGACCTCCGTGTTCCTGCAACTGATTTGCAGCCACGGCGACGACCATCACGAAAAGGCCCATTGAAATTTTCCGCGCCGACCATGGGCAACCTGTGGGGCGCGGCAGAACACAACACATAAACGACACGAACTCATGAGCATGCTCCATATCATCACTCCTCATCTCGCCGATATCACCGGCAGCATCCAAACTGGCTTGGCCGCGATCGGCGCCGGCCTCGGCATCGGCCTCATCGGTGGCAAAGCCGCCGAAGCCACTGGCCGCAATCCGGGCGCTTCCGGCGCGGTCATGACCATCGCCATCATTCTCGCCGCGCTCGTCGAAGGTGCCTTTTTCGTCGCCGCGTTTGCGAAGTAATGTTTTTAGGCGCCGGCGGCGAGTGCCGTCGGCGCAGTTCCTTTCTCTCCATCCGCTTCAACACTCAGCCCATGCCCGCTTTCCTATACGTTCTGGCCGCCGAAACTCCGAGTGCCAATCCGGTGACACAAATCCTGGAGAACTTCCACGTCGAGTGGGCGCCTTTCCTGGCGTCGGTTCTCAACATTGTGATCGTGCTGTTTGTGCTGTGGAAATTTGCATTCGGCCCAATCGTCAAAATGCTCGAGGAGCGCCGCGCGCGCATTGCCGCCGGCGAGGAGAAAATCAAGGTCATCGAACGGCAGCTTGCCGAGTCGGTTGAAACGACCAACCAAGCGATGGCCCGCGCCAACGAGGAAGCCCTCCGCATGGTGGCCGAAGCGAAACAGGGTGCCGCCGCTTTCTCCGAGCAGAAATCGCAGGAAGCCATCGCCCAAGCGCAGCAGATCATGGCCAAGGCCGAGGCCGCCGCGAAGGCCGACCGCGAGCGTTTGGTCGGCGAACTGAAGCGTGAATTCGGACGTCTCGTCGCCGCAACCACATCGCAGGTGACCGGCAAGATCCTCACCGCAGACGATCAGAAGCGCATCAACGAAGACGCCCTGGCCAAGGTCGAGGCATGATCTTCCAATTTTCCTGACCCATGAAAGTTTCAAAAACCGCCGCCGCCACCGCCCGCCGATTGTTCGGGCTCTGCCAACCTGGCGGTCGGTTCGACGAGTCGAAACTCCGCTCTGTGGTGACGGCCCTGATCGATAAAAAACCGCGCGACTATGCGGCGATCCTTGCCACCTTGCAGCGCTTGACGCGTCTGGAAATGGAACGCCGCAAGGTCACTGTCGAGAGCGCCGTGGCCATCGACGAATCGACCCGCAAGCGTGTGGTCGAAGGACTCGCCAGCCAGTATGGCGCCGGTCTCGACGTCACCTATCAAGTCACCCCCAGCCTTCTTGGCGGGCTTCGCATCCGCGTCGGCAACGATGTCTTCGACGGCTCCGTCCAAGGCCGCCTCGATCGCCTCGCCAACGCTTTCTAACAAACCCCAGCTTTCCCACCTCCAGCCTATTTTTTTATGAGCAGCATTCTTCAGGAACTCGAACAACAAATCGCCGGCATCACCAAGTCGGTCGAAAAAACCAACGTCGGAACCGTGCGCCAGGTGGGTGACGGTGTGGCCAAAGTCGAAGGCCTCTCCGACGTCATGCTCAACGAAATGATCGAGTTCGGCGGCGGCGTGACTGGCATGGCCCTCAACCTTGAGGAAAGCGAAGTCGGCGTCGTGCTCCTCGGTAATTATGCGGCCGTCAAGGAAGGCGCGGAATGTCGCACCACCGGCAAACTTCTTTCCGTCCCCGTCGGTGAAGCCGTTCTCGGACGCGTGGTGAATGCCTTGGGCGCTCCCATCGATGGCAAGGGCGACATCGTCGCAGCCGCCTATTATCCGATGGAAAAAATCGCACCGGGCATCATCAAGCGGAAGTCCGTTTCCGTTCCCGTGCAAACCGGCATCATGTCCATTGACGCCATGATCCCGATTGGCCGCGGCCAGCGCGAGTTGATCATCGGCGACCGCGCCACCGGCAAGACGACCATCGCGGTCGACACCATCATTTCCCAAGCCCAGCAAAACAAGGCCGCGGAAAACGGCAAACTGCAGAACCACAAGCCGCTGTATTGTATCTACGTCGCGATCGGCCAAAAGCTCTCCAACGTCGCGCGGATCCACAAGATCCTCGATGATGCGGGCGCGATGGAATACACGACCATCGTTTCCGCTTCCGCCTCGGACGCCGCCGCCATGCAATACCTCGCGCCGTATGCCGGTTGCGCCATCGCCGAGTATCTGATGGACAAGGGCCAGGACGTGCTGATCGTGTTCGACGACCTTTCCAAGCACGCCGTCGCCTATCGCCAGGTGTCGCTGATTCTCCGCCGTCCTTCCGGCCGCGAAGCTTATCCGGGCGACGTTTTCTATCTCCACTCGCGCTTGCTTGAGCGCTCAGCGCGTTTGTCCGAAGCGGCCGGCGGCGGTTCTCTAACAGCTTTGCCGATCATCGAAACCCAGGCGGGCGACGTGTCGGCTTACATTCCGACGAACGTGATTTCGATCACCGACGGCCAGATCTTCCTCGAAACCGACTTGTTTTACCAAGGCATCCGCCCCGCTATTTCGGTGGGTCTTTCGGTGTCACGGGTGGGATCCGCCGCGCAAACGAAGACGATTAAGTCCGTTGCCGGCACGACCAAGCTCGACCTGGCGCAGTTCCGCGAGTTGCAGGCCTTCGCGCAGTTCGGTTCGGACCTCGACGCTTCGACCAAGAAGAAACTCGACCGCGGTGCGCGCATCGTTGAGCTCTTCAAGCAGAACCAATACAGCCCCCTCGCCATGGAAATGGAGTCGGTCTATCTGTTCGCGATGCAGAACGGATACTTCGACGACGTCGCGGTGTCCGATGTGAAGCGTTTCCAAGCCGCGCTCGGCGAATTTTTCACCACCCGCAAGGGCGACCTGCTCGACAAAATCCGCAATGAAAAGCCGGATTTGAAGAAAGACGCTGCCTCCGTGGAAGCCGTCAAGCAGGCGATCGGCGACTTCAAGAAGGGCTGGAAATGAGGTTAAACGTTATTGGTTAAAAGTTATGAGGCTCCAGAGCCCGACTCTTCACTAATAACCTCTAACAAATAACATTTAACGACTCCAACAAATGGCCAACCTCCGTGACATCCGCCGGCGCATCAAGTCGGTTAAGAACACCGCGCAGATCACCCGCGCGATGCAACTTGTCGCGGCGGCGAAGATGAAGAAGGCGCAGGACCAGGCGCTGGCTGGACGCGACTATTCGAAACAGCTCAACGGCGTGCTTCAGGACATCAGCGAAGGCTTCTCCGATGCCACCCACCCATTGTTGGAAAAGCGCGAAGGCAGCCGCGAGTTGGTGCTCATTATTTCCACCGACAAGGGACTCTGCGGACCGATCAACACCAACCTTGCGAAGATGGTCCGCCTCAAGACCTCAGCGGATGCCGACTATGTTACCGTTGGCCGCAAGCTGCGGATTATGATGGAAAAACTCGGCCGCAAGATTGTAGCGGATTTTTCGGTGATCGATCCGGTGCCATTCGGCGACGCGCGCGCCATCGCCACCTTGCTTTCCAAGGAATTCCTCGCGGGTCACTATGACAAGGTTTCGATCGCCTACACCCGCTTCGTCAACACGCTGAGCCAGGTGCCTGAAGTCATTCAATTGCTGCCAGTCATTCCGCCAACGACCGCCGGTGATGCGACCCACACCAACGACTTCCTGTTTGAGCCATCGCCCGCCGACGTGCTGGGCGCTATCCTGCCGTTGTATGTCAATTTCCAGGTGTTCCAGACGCTGGTGGAAGCCCGCGCCGCCGAACATTCCGCACGAATGGTCGCCATGAAATCGGCGACCGACAACGCGAAAAAATTCATCAAGGAACTCACGCTCGAATACAACAAACTCCGCCAAGGAGCGATCACCGCCGAGCTTCTCGAAATCACAACCGCCATGAAGGCGATGGAATAAAGAAAAGTTTGCTGGTGTTCAGTTTTCAGTGTTCAGGGAATACAGGAAACGACGCTGGCAGAATCCGATCTTTCTTCCTGAAAACTGAAAACTTTATACTAGCAAACTCAACTTCTTCCCATGAGCAACCAAGGAACCATCGTCCAGATCATCGGCGCCGTTATCGACGCGGACTTTTCAACGGCAAGCAAGCTGCCTGAAATTTACAACGCGTTGAACATCCAATACGTGCTGAACGGCGTGGATACCAAGCTCGTGCTTGAAGTGCAGCAGCACCTTGGCGACGGCTGGGTGCGTGCGGTTGCCATGTCCACCACAGACGGCCTCAAGCGCGGGATGGCTCTTGCCGACCTTGGCAAGCCGATCTCGGTGCCGGTGGGTAAACAAGTGTTAGGGCGTATCTTCAATGTCACTGGCGATCTGGTGGACGAGAACGTGCCGCTTGCTGATATCAACTTCCGCTCGCCGATCCATCGGCCAGCACCTTCCTTCACCGAGCAATCCGCTAACACGGAAGTACTCCCTACCGGCATCAAGGTCATCGACCTCATTTGCCCGCTCCTCAAAGGCGGCAAAGGCGGCATGTTCGGTGGTGCCGGCGTCGGCACGACCGTCGTCATCATGGAACTCATCAACAACATCGCGAAAGCACACGGCGGATTCTCCGTCTTCGCTGGTGTCGGTGAGCGGACCCGCGAAGGAAATGACCTCTATTGGGAAATGATTGAGTCCGGCGTGATCGCCACCGAGCGCGACGAAAATGGCCACGTCAAACTCGACGACCGCGGCAACCCTGTCCTAACGGAAGGCTCCAAGGTCGCGCTTTGCTACGGCCAGATGAACGAGCCTCCGGGTGCCCGTCTCCGCGTCGCCCTCTCCGCCCTCACCATGGCCGAGCATTTCCGCGACGAAGACAACCAAGACGTCCTCCTCTTCGTCGATAACATTTTCCGGTTCTCGCAAGCCGGCTCCGAAGTGTCCGCGCTGCTAGGCCGGACGCCATCCGCCGTGGGCTATCAGCCGACTCTCTCCGAGGAAATGGCCGGTCTCCAAGAGCGGATCACTTCCACTAACAAAGGTTCTATCACTTCCATCCAAGCCGTCTATGTGCCTGCGGACGACTTGACCGACCCAGCTCCGGCTAACACCTTTGCTCACCTTGACGCCACCGTGGTGCTCGAGCGTTCGCTCGCCGAGCAAGCGCTGTTCCCCGCCGTCGATCCGCTTGCTTCCACTTCGAAAGCGCTCGCTCCAGAAATCATTGGTGAGGAACACTACCGCGTCGCCCGTGGCGTCCAGATGGTGCTTCAGCGCTACAAGGACCTTCAAGACATCATCGCCATTCTCGGCATGGACGAGCTGTCCGACGAAGACAAGATGAGCGTCTTCCGCGCCCGGAAAATCCAACGTTTCCTGACCCAACCGTTCCACGTTGCAGAAGTTTTCACCAACGTCCCCGGCGTCCTCGTTTCCATCGCCGACACCGTCAAAGGCTTCGCCGAAATCCTCGACGGCAAACTCGACGACGTGCCAGAAGGCAACTTCTACATGAAGGGCGGCATCGATTCGGTCCCGCGCGATTAATTCCGATCTGCTGGATTTCAGCGTTTCAGCCTTTAAGCGTTTCAGCATTTACCATCCCCATGCCCCTTCAACTCGAAATCGTCACCCCCGAGAAAAAGATTTTTTCGGACCTCGTGGACAATGTCTATCTGCCCGGAGCGGACGGTGAATTGGGCATTCTGCCAGGCCACGCCGGTCTAGTGACCGCTTTGAAACCCGGCGAACTTCGCTATGCCTACCATGGCACGACCCAGTTGCTCGCCGTCGGTTCCGGCTTCGCCGAAGTCACCCAAACCAAGGTCATCGTCCTAACCGACAGCGCCCTCGGTGAGGCGGATATCGACGAAGCGCATGTGGAAGCTGCCATCAAACGCGCACAGGACAAGCTCGCCACCGTTGATCACAACCTCAATTCAGAAGAAGTTGCTTATCTCCAAGGCATCATCGCCAAATCCGCCGCAGCGCTTCATTTCAAGCGCAAACACCGGTCCTGAACCGCTCCTCTCAAGACCCACCCCGGCTCGTCCGCGGTGGGTTTTTTGTTGGTGAAATGAACCACTGTTGTCGCTGCTAGGATTTCCCACTACATCTATACTCACACCATGAGCGACGCGGACCTCGACCCTAACAAACTGATATTTTCCCAGGAGCGGATTGCCCGGCTAGCCGCCACCATGTCCATCGCCACGGACGAATTGGCCGCCATCATCGGTCAAGGTGCATCCCATATCTATCCGGCAGGATCTTGGCTATTTCATGAATCCACACCCCGTTTGTGGATGGGCTTGGTCGAGGATGGGGAGATCGAAATCGTCCGCGGCTACCACGGCAGCAGCACCCGCCTCGCCACCCTCAGGCGTGGCAGCGCCTTCAGCGAGGGTGTCCTGCTAGACGATCTCCCGCACTCGGCCTCCGCCGTGGCACTCACGGATGTCCGCGTCTGGCTCATCCCGCGCGCGGTGTTTGAAACTTTGCGGATGGATAAACCGGAGGTGTTCTATCGGATGGTAGGCCACATCGCCCGCCGTCTCAGTGGTCGTCTTGCGGCAGCGAATGAGCACCTCGTTTCCGGTCGCTCGCCGGTCGTCGCCACATGGCGCAAGGAGCACGATTCGTTAGGCGAACGCGAACTTCCGGACACCGCCTACTATGGTGTGCAGACTCTGCGCGGCATGGAAAATTTCCCCATCTCGGGCATCCCACTGCATCACTTCGGCCACTTCGTCCGCAGCCTCGCTTATGTCAAGAAAGCCGCCGCCTTGGCCAACCAGCAACTCGGCGTTCTCGACCCGATCAAGTCCGGTGCTATCATCGCCGCTTGTGATGAAATCATCGCCGGGAAATGGCACGAACATTTCACCATCGACATGATTCAAGGCGGAGCCGGCACCTCGACTAACATGAATGCCAACGAGGTCATCGCCAACCGCGCGCTCGAAATCCTTGGCCATCAAAAAGGCCAATACGAATTTCTCCACCCCAACGACGACGTCAACCGCTCGCAATCCACCAACGACGCCTACCCCACCGCCATCAAGCTCGGCGTCATTCTAACGATGCGCGATGCCACCTCTGCTTTGCGCGAATTGAAGACCGCACTCATCTCCAAGGCCACCGAGTTCGCCGATGTCCTAAAAATGGGCCGTACCGAGAATCAAGACGCCGTGCCGATGACGCTCGGCCAAGAATTCAGCGCCTACGCCTCCACCATCAAGGACGGCATCCGCTACATCGAGCGCGCCGCCGAGGAGTTTCTAGATATCAATATGGGAGCCACCGCCGTCGGCACCGGCATTAATAGCCCACCGGGCTACGCCGAGTTATGCACTATGCATCTCAGTGATGTCAGCGGCCTGCCAGTTAGGGTAGCGGATAACCTCGTCCAATCCACCCATGACAGCGGTCCGTTTTCTTTAATGAGCGGTGCGATGAAAACCGCTGCCGTCCAACTCTCGAAGATCTGCAATGACCTCCGCTGGCTCTCCTCCGGCCCGCGCTGCGGATTATATGAAATCCGCCTGCCCGCCATGCAGCCCGGCTCGTCCATTATGCCCGGCAAGGTCAACCCCGTGATCCCAGAAATGGTTAGCCAAGTGTGCTATC
>JANMJQ010000170.1:0-15207 GCA_031371445.1 Akkermansiaceae bacterium | reverse complement strand
CTTTCTTCATGCACTGGACCGAACCCGCCACCGCCGACGACTCCCACGCAGCTCTCGAGAAAACCCTCTGTGACGCCGCCAACCAGCTCTGGGCCGGGGCCGCGCTCAAGCCTTCCGAATACTCGCCCACCGTCCTCGGCCTGATCTTCCTGCGCTATGCGGATGTCCGGTTCGCGGCAGTGAAGGAGGAAATCCAGCCGCAGGCCAACTCGCGGCGGAAGATCGGCCCGACGGATTTCCATGCGGCGGGCGTCGTCTATCTGCCGGATGAGGCGCGCTTCTCCCATCTGCTCAGCCTGCTGGAGGGCGCGAATGTCGGCCAGGCCGTCAACGAGGCGATGCGCGCCATCGAGAAGGAGAACCCGGACCTGGCAGACGTGCTGCCGAAGAGCTACCACATCCTCGAAAGCCGCACGCTCGCCTCCTTGCTCAAGACCATGCCCATGACGATGATGGTGAGCAGAGCGGTGTGCTTGTGGTTGAGGCCAAACGGTTGCGAGCGCAGTTGAGCAAAAAGGAACTCAATTTTGATTATTATCTGACGATCGAGGAAATTGCCGGATTCGGCAAAAATGCCACGCTGGTGTTCCTATTGGACGAATCAGTGAGGGAGAAATCCCTGGCTATGCTGGGGGAGCGGGCTCCGAACATCGGGCTCATTACATGGCAGCAACTTGCGGGACTGCAGATCGAACTAGCGCAAAACCTTGAAGCCCCAGCTGCGATTCGAAACTTTGTTGCTGGAGCGATTCAGTTCCAGTTTGCCCAGCACGACATTCGGCCGGAGAAGCTATCCAACTCCTACTTGGAGGAGGAGATGAGCATGGCCGAGATAGATGCATTGCCGAAAGGAGAGAAGCAAAGCATGGCAGATCATCGCGCGACACTTTGGAAATTGTGAGGCGTCGGATAGAGCTCGGGGCGAGGCGCCCGCAGCCACTTTTAGGCGGAGGAGGGATCGCCCTCTGAAGAACTTCCGCATTAAGAATTGCAGGATTCCAAATTCAGTGTATATTGGAATCCATGAAGACCACAATCGATATTCCTGAAAAGGCCTTGGCGGAAGCCATGCGGTTTACGGGAGCGAAGACGAAGCGGGAGGCGGTGGTGAAGGCCTTGGAGAGTTACAACCGCCAGCAGCGGGTACAGGATCTGGTGGCGAGCTTTGGTACCTGGGATATCGCGACTAATGACGAAATCGAAGCGGGGGATCTCGCGGAGATTGCCGCGCGGAAAGGTGAAACCAAAACCCGCGGGACAGCCAAGCGATGAAAGACCAGGTTTTGGTGGACAGCTCGGTGTGGATCGCGGCGACCCGCCTCGGCGGCGACCCGCAGATCGCCGCTGAACTTGGCGAATTGCTTCTTTCCGGCAGGGCGGCGATGACCGAGCCGGTATGGATTGAGCTTTTCCAAGGGATCAAGGGTAAGCGGGAGGAGGCCCGGCTCGCGGAGTCAAAAAGGGCCTGCACATGGCTCGCCTTCGACGAAGCCTGCTGGACCGAAGCCGCGGCGACGGCGCGTGTCTGCCTGCGGGCCGGTGTGAACGTTCCTCTCGGCGATGTACTGGTTTTCGCCTGCGCGACCCGCCACGGTGTGGAATTGCTGGAACGGGATCGTCATTTCGCAATGATCCGCAAGGCGTTGAAGTCATGATCGGCGATTACAACGAAGACCCTCTCGTCGAGCAACCGGCGATCCAGCTCAGCGTGCGTTAGTCTATTCAGAAGCAGAGTGAGGTAATTGGAGCGGGACGCTCCGGCAACTGGGACAAGATGTCCCAGCCACTTTTGCAATCACTGCGAGAGAAACTTCCGGATGAGCAAGCTGACGGCATCGTCGCGGTGGAGAGATCGGTGGAGACGTTCGCAGGCTTCGCGTGGAGAGGCGATGTTAGAAGAACGAAGAGGATAATGACAGGGCCTCTCCAAGTGGGGAATTTGGAGAGGGGGAGCATTGGATGTATGAATTCGGGGCGACCGGTGATGGCCCCTACGCTGGCGCGAGTTTGCCCGTATCCCAGGTCTTCTGGCCGAGTTCGGTTGCGAACTCGTTGAATTCATTGATTTCCGCTGCGGTGAAGAGCAGGCCACCGGCGTCGTCGGAGCGCTTGCGGAAACCGGCTTCGATTTGCCCAGGCAGCATCGACGCGTCGTTGCCGTGGCCGAGAATGTCATCGATGACGGCTTTGAGGTTTTCCATCTGGCTGCGGCCTTTTGCGAAATTATCGCATCCGAGCGCATCGGGATGGATGACCTGGAAATAGAACACCGGTGTGTTTTTCTCCGTGCTATCGGTCAGTTTGCGGCCGCGGATGGTGGGCAGCGATCCGCCGATGAGGCCGCCGATGATTTCGTTGAGCAATGACATGCCGTAACCCTTGTGACCGCCGAAGGGCAGAAGTGCCGCGACTTCGTTAGGGTCGGTGGTGGGTTGGCCATTGGCGTCAACGGCGGCTCCGGGAGGAAGCATTTTGCCTTCGCGCTTGAGGGCTTGGACACGGCCCATCGCAACAGTCGATGTCGCCCAGTCCATCACGATCGGGAAGCCGTTCGCTTCGGTGCTCGGAATTCCCCATGAGTGCGGATTGGTTCCGAGAGTCGGGAATTTTCCGCCGAAGGGGACGACTTCCGCGAGTGCCGAAGTGCAATTCGTATAAGCATAGTAGCCACGTTCCGCGGCTTCCATCACATAGCCGCCGCCCCAGAGGTAGTGGAAGGCGTTGTCCACGGCGATTTGGGCGATGCCATATTGATCCGCAAGTTCGATGGCGCGGTCGATGGCTTGATAGGCGACCGATTGGCCGAGCTTTTTGTTGGCGTTCCATCGCTCGGAGGCCGGGAAGCGCGAGGAGAGCACTTCGATTTCAGCGCCCGGAACACAGCCGCCGACACCGGAGCCGAACAAGTGATCGAGATGCAAGGCTTTCAGCGCGTGATGCGTGCGGATTCCGTGACGTGCGGCTTCAGCGGCGAGCTTGGCACCTTCGGCGGCTTCTTTGGAACTGTAGCCGCGGGCCTGATAAGCGCGGGCAACGAGGGCATCGTGATCGCTGCGGGGAATGACAAGATATTCGGACATGGGATCGCGCAATGATGGCACTCCGCCGCAAGCTGTCGAGAGACATAATTGAGTTATAAAAAGAGCCGGCCGGGCAACTGGAGAACGCAAGGGGGGATGCCTTCTCCAGTCACACCGACCGACCGTTGTGGGGGGAATTGTTGTGTCTCAGGGCGTGGTGCCGTCCGAGTAGTTCACCTGCATCGCATTGACGGTCATTGTCCGGAAAAGCGTGAAGCTGATCGGATTGCAGAGCAGTTCGGTTCCATACACCGTAGTGCTCACTAGGGCCACCGTGTAGGGTCCATCCTTCAGGGGTTTCGAATCGAGCTCGGTGACACTGAGCGTCAAGCTCTGGGTTGTGTCGCGATCCATCGGATAGGATTTGACGATCGTTCCCGTGCCAGTGACCGAATTACCTTCATACAGCATCAAATAGGTGTCGCTGCGCGGATAGAGGTCGGTGAGCGTTAGTGTGATCGTCGGCAACTGGTATTTATAACTCTGCCCGGGCGTCAAACCGGCGATCGCTCCCGAGGCGACAGGCCAAACCTGCACCGATGCGGAGGCAATCTGGCTTTGCGGAGTTGTGCCATCGGACAAGGCCTGGATGACAAAGTATTCCTCGCCCGAGGCCTTGGTGGGATCGGTGGCTTTCAGCGACGATGCGGCATAGTTCAGGGTGGTTTTCCCATTGGTGGAAATATAGGCGCTGCTGGTCGGACTGTTGACCATGACCGTCGCGCCGTTAAGCGTATAGCTGCCGGTGGGATAATTCTGGATATGCTGTTCTAACAGAACTCTGGTCGCCGCATCGGGCACGCCGGTTCCGGAGATCAGGCCAGCGACCTGGATTTCAACCGAAAAGCCCTTGTCCACACGAGTGCGCGTACGCAAGGCGTAAGGATCCGGTGAGATGATTTTCACATCGGCTGTTGGCATGTAGGCACCGACCGTTTTCTGGTCCAACAGGTAGTCCTTGGCGGTGGATTGGTTGACGGTCCACAATTGGAACAACGATCCACCGGTTTCGAGAGCGAGCGCGGAGGGAGCGTTGCCAGTGGCGGCAATGGGCATGTCCCAAACTACGCCGGAAGGTTGCTGGTTCTGGCGGATGAAGTTGACGTATGAACTCGATTGCGCGTTTGCGCACGCAACTGAAACGGCAAACAGCAGAATGGGGATTTTCATGGCGTTGTAGCAGCTTGGGATTGGTCTGGCAGTTTCACTGAGATCGGTCCGGTTTGATGCACGGCGACAACGATTTTGTCCTGCTTGGACCAGAACGCGACGCGCTCCGCTGGGATCGGTTGGTTGCCGGCCGCTTGGTCGAACGAAACGTCGTTGGTGGTGATCCAGCTCCGGTTTTTCACGAAGAAATCCGCCCATGCCAGCAGCGTGCCGACCGGTTTGACATTTACCCGGTTTGCCAACGCAGCGGGAATGAAGACCACCGAGCCCTTGGGGACGAGAGTCCAGTTTTTCCCGTCATGCAGGATCACTGACTGTTTGACGATCGACGGGGGTTCCGCCGCGGGCGTGTTGGCTTGGGCGGGCGCCGGCTTTTGCAAAGTCTTCAACGGCGACTGCTGTTGAAGCTTTGCAAGCTCGGCGCCGGTGATCCTCGGGGCGATGACTTGATCGGCCATCGCCGAAGAGGCCAGAGCGAGCAGTAGGGCGGAAATTTTCATCTGGGGGAAGTGACGGATTTCACTCAAACGTCACAAGTGTGACGAGGTCCTGCATGTCGAAGTAGGTCGAACCGGGCGAGGCGTCTGATGCTTCCATGAGGACGATCAGATCCTGAGGACCGATCTTGATTTTTCCCGTGCTATCGACGTAAGGCTTGAGGAAGCTGAGGATATTGCCTTGGCTATACGCGGGTGCGTAGTTGGGAGGCGTATCTCCATTTTTCAATACGACGACATAGGGGTCAGTAACACCGGTTTGATGATACGAGAACCACGATGTGCCGGCAGCGTTTGAGGCACCTCGGCCGCGGAACTTGATCTGGTCGTTCGCGTTGACAGTGGTGTCGACCAGGATGCTGGTAGGAACGACGGTGGGGCCGGTGCCGTAAAAGTAATTAGTCCAAGAGCCGCTGTTCTTCGACCAACTGCCTTGCAAAGGCAAGAGGGTTGAGCCCGATTGGAAGGAGACGCCGAGGACGCGGACGCGCATTCTCAGCGACTTCTTCGGAACGATTGTTCCATCAGGACTGACTGTGACAACCAACGTCGACGGGTAGGTGATATTCCAGCCGAGTTGGGATTTGACGCCGACACGCACATAGGTGCGATCGACGGTGAGCGTGCCTTTGGGGATATCATCGGCAGCGAGGGCGGGACCTCCAATGGACAAGCATGCAAGAATGCCGGACATTAGGAGTCCACCACGGGGGGAGTGGTGACGTTTCATGGGGGTGGGGGGAATTGCCGTTCCTTGCGGTCAGGCAAGCGCAATGAAAACCCAAGTTTCGCGAAAATCAATGGATCGTTGATAGTCTACGTCATCACGTAGGTGACAAACGCTCGCTCAGAGCGGCCTTCCTATCTTTGTAAGTTGCTCATTTTTATGTATTTGCCGAAACTATAAAAAATCCCCGCCACGAGCTGTTAGAACGTGGCGAGGGTATGGTGAAGATCAGGATATGTTAGAGAATACGTGAATGCTCAGCGATCGAGGATCGAATTCCAATGTTCGACATTATCCTTTTGGCTCTCGAACAATGCCGTCGTGTCTTCGTGGATGGTGATGGAAGTGATCTTATCGCCTTTGGCGATCTTGTTCACGACATCTTGTCCGACGATGACTTCACCGAAGACCGCATGCTTGCCATCAAGGTGTGGAGTCGCGACGTGGGTGATGAAGAATTGGCTGCCGTTGGTGTTTGGTCCCGCGTTGGCCATGGAGAAGATGCCGGGTTTGGTATGCTTCAGCGATCGGTCGATCTCGTCCGCGAACTTATAACCGGGTCCACCGGAACCCGTGCCTGTTGGGTCGCCGCCTTGGATCATGAAGTTGGCGATTACCCGGTGAAAGGCGACCCCATCGTAGTAGCCACGCGTTGCAAGGTTGAGGAAATTGGCGGTGGTTACCGGGACTTGCGAGGCGAAGAGCCGTGCATTGATATCGCCGGCGGTAGTGTGGATCGTGATTTTGATGTCGGACATAAAGTTTTGTTAGGTTTCAGTTTGCAGGAGAGAGATTGGGGCAAGGCGCGGGGGTTTCAAGCGTTGAGAAGGACCCATTGGTATTCGCTGGCGATTTGTTCATCGACGGGCCGTTGCATGCTTTGCGGAAGGACGGCCCAGGTATAGGTTTCGATTTCGTAATGGGCGCAGGCGGCGGGATTGTCCTTGCGCCACTCGAGGACCGATGCCGCGTGGTCGCGGGTGGAAACAAGCGGTGCGGCGGGTTCTGCATCGAGGGGGATGTGGAAATGGACGCGCATCTCCTCAAAGGCGGAGGGGTCGGCCGAACCATTCTCCACGGCGGCGAGAAATAGCGGAAGATCCTGGAAGCGGGTGATTCCGCCGTTTTGGTCCCGAAGCAATGTTTGGTGGAAATAGACCGGCTCGTTGAAGGCGGCGATGGCTGCGAGGGCCGCGGGGTCGCGGGGATCAAGGCCGAGCGCGCTCGAAAGATGGATTTTCGAAATGCGGATGCCCGCACCTGTTAGAGCGGCAAGCGATTCGCGGGCATCATCAAATTCCAGGGCAAAGTGACAGGCATCGTAGTTCACGCCAATTCTCCGCTTGATTGTTGCGGAATCGGGCGCGGCGGCATGGAGGCGTGCAAAGAATGCCAGGGTTTCGGTGCTGTTCTCGAAATGTCCCAGCGGTTCCGGTTCGAGACCAAGGTGGAAGTCATGTCCGGTTTCGGCGGCAAGGCGGTCGAGGTAATCCGCAAGCTCGCAGAGATGGGCGATGATTTTCGTCTCATCAGCGGCGAACGATTTGTGGGAGCCGGGCAACGTGGATACCGAAGCCTGGGTGCCGGGTGGCGAGACGAGCGCGAGTATTTGAAACAGCATCTTGGTGTAGTCCAGGCGCGCGCGGTCGGTCCAGTCAGGGAGGAAGACCTGCTCCTTGACACGGCTGCCATGGAAATTTCCGTAAGGGAACCCGTTGATCGTGAAAATGTAGGTGTTCGTTTCCTCAAGCCAGCCTTGCAAAGCCGGGATATGGCCCTCTTCTAACAACTCCGATGCCGCCATCGCCGACAAACGCAGGCCGATCGCGAAGGCCTCGTTTTCAGCGAGCGTCCCGGCTTCGCGCAGGCGATCTCTAACAGCAAGAACATGCGTCCGCAAAACCGCGAAGGTATCCATCCACGTTTCCGCGGGGTGGATGTTCGTGCAATAGGCGAGATGGGCGTTTCCGAATTTCAAGGCGGTCAGGGCTCGATGGAAAAGCGCGGCGATTGGCTGAGGAAGCGCCGTGGATTGTGATAAACAATTTGTTCGATATCGGCGGCGCTGTGTTTGCGGCGCTTCATTTCGAGCGCGCACTTCGGGACGGCCAGAGGGTCCGAAACGCCCCAGTCGCAGGCGGAGTTCATCCATAGCCGTTCGGAGCCATAGAGCTCAAGCATGTCGATGGCGCGGTCCGGTGTGCATTTGCTTTCGGGATACAAGGTCATGCCTGCCCAGTAACCGGCATCGAGAACCATTGAAATGGTATGTTCCTCGACGTGGTCGACGATGACCTTGCCACGGTCGAGTTTGGAAAACGAGGCCAGCGAGTCGAGAATGAGACGCGTGCCCTTGAGCTTGTCCTCGAGATGGGGTGTATGGATCAAGATGGGCAGATCGCGTTCGAGCGCCAGTTGCACATGCGCCTCGAAAATATCCAGCTCGTTGCGCGTATTCTTGTTCAAGCCGATTTCACCGATCCCCAGCACCGTGGGGCGGTCGAGAAAATCGGGGATGATGGCCATCACCTCGCGCGCGAAGCCGGGATCATCGGCTTCCTTCGGATTGATGCACAGCCAGCAAAAATGTTTGATGCCGAATTTCGCGGCGCGCTTCGGTTCATATTCGGTGAGCTGGCGGAAATAGTCATGGAATCCATCGGCCGACGAACGATCGAAGCCCGCCCAGAAGGCCGGCTCGCACAAGGCCTCGCAACCGGCGAGCGCGAGTTTTTCATAATCATCCGTGGTCCGGCTGACCATGTGCGCGTGGGGCTCGATGTATCTCATGGAAGAGGTTGAGTGTTGAGAGTTGAGAGTTGAGTGGCAGAGAAGAAGTTGATTGTTGATGGAGGGAGGTAGATTTGCGAAGACGCAGTCGCGTGGTTCTGTCTATCAACACTCAACAATCAACACTCAACTTCTTTTCTGGCTTTGCTGCCCCGAACGCTCCTTGGAACTCGGCGCACGGAATCGGGTCTTTTGATAAATCCGAGAATGCCTCCAAGACCCTCTTGGCGCGGTCAGGTTGGTTTTCTAACAGAATTGGCAGGGCTGCCCGCAACGCTTCGTAGCGATAATCGTTGTCGCCCGGGTGGCGGTCGATCCGGTCCATGAACGCGGCGATGCTGATGAGCTTGTGTCGGGCGTCGATGAACTGGAGGTCGAGGAGTTCCTGCTTGGTGGGCATGACTGACTTTGCGCGGGGATTTTTCCGATTTCCACACTGAACCACTCGGAAATGCCGGGAAAATGTCATGGCTTGCTAGCGGCCTGCGCTTGGTGTGTGCTCCGCGCGTGTTTGCCGTTTACGTGCATAATTTGGATCCGATCGCCCTGCCGATATACAAGGGGCTAGCCTTGCGGTGGTATGGATTAGCTTATTTGATGGGATTTCTAGGCGGGTTTTTGTTGCTGCGAAACCTTGCGCGGCGGGGCCTGTGGGTGCTGAAACCCGAGAAAACCGCCGATTTCATCGCGGCAGCCGCCTTGTTCGGTGTTTTTCTTGGAGGGCGTTTGGGCTATATCCTGTTTTATTACATTCCGCGCGAGGGTTGGGCGAGGTTGGCGCAGGATCCCTTGGTGATTTTCCGTGTTTGGGAGGGTGGAATGGCGAGCCACGGAGGGATTCTCGGATTGGCGATTTTCACTTGGTTTTATGCCAAAAAGGAACGGGTGACCTGGACCGGTTTGGGCGATGGCCTGTGCGTAGTTGCTCCGCTTGGCCTGCTCTTTGGACGGATGGCGAATTTCATCAATGGCGAGCTCTACGGGCGTGTTGCCCATGGCATCAGTTGGGCGATGAAATTCCCGCTTGCGCTGGTGGATGGCAGTGCACCTGAGTCCGCCAATTTCAATGACGTGGCCGCAGCCGCCACACAGGTCGAACCGAAACTGGGAGTTGCCTATCAGGCCATGGCAAGCGCCACTGATGAAAAATATGGCGAGGCGAGGTCGGCGTTTTTCGAAGCGCTGTTAAATGCGAACCGGCACTCGGACAAGGTCACCAAAACACTCGATCCTTATCTCGAACCCCGTCATCCTTCGCAACTTTATGAAGCGGCACTGGAGGGCGGGCTGCTTTTCGCAATCCTTTGGTTTGTTAGAACGCGCTTTCCCAAGGCACCGGATGGCTTGCTGACCGGATTGTTTTTCGCGCTTTACGCCGGTTTCCGCATCTTCGGCGAACAATTCCGCGAACCGGATGCAGCGATGGTAGGGCCGCTGACCAAGGGACAGTTCTTCTCATTCTTCATGTTCCTCTTCGCCGCAGCGTTCTTCGCGCATGCGTGGAGGGGGAGGAAGAAGTTGAGTGTTGAGAGTTGAGTGTTGAGTGAAAGAAGAAGCAAGCGGATGGCTTTTCCTCTTGTTCTTACTCTCAACACTCAACTATCCACGCTCAACTAACCTCTAAACATCTCGCGCGCGGTGTAGGCCATGCCGATGGCGGCTGCGGCGTCGCCACCGCTGGCCCATTCGAACTGCGTGGTGATTTTTTCCGGATCGATCGGACTGCGGCGATAGACCGGCCATGCGCGATCGGCGAAGCCTTCCTGGATCCACTCCATGTATTGGTCGCGGAAGGATGTTTCCGCCAGGCCGCCGCCGATGACGACGAGACCGGGATCGAAGAGCCGGACCATGTCGGCAATTGCATAGCCGAGGATGAATCCCTGTTCGCGGAAAATTTTGACGGCAAGCGGGTCGCCCTTTTCGGCGTAGCCACGGAGTTGGAATGCCTTTTCCTCGATGGGCGTGTCACCGGCGTTCAGCGGATGATTTGCGGCAGAGGGGTTTGCCAACTCGATCGCGACCCGACGCCGCAAGGCGACGAGTGAGACCCAGGCCTCGGCGCAACCGAGGAGGCCGCAGGAACATTTCGGGAGATTGCCGTCTGTTTCCCGAAATGGCACGCTCATGTGGCCCACCTCGAGGGCCATGCCGTTGGCACCTTCGAAGCCGTGACCACCTGGCAGCACGAAGCCACCACCGAGGCCAGTGCCGGGGGCGACCAGCAACAAGCTGCCGACGTGTTTGCGGCGGAGCGCGTATTCGCCTATGGCCGCCGCATTGCCGTCATTGGTCATGTAAACAGGAATCCCGGTGCGCGCCGAGAGTTTGCCGCGGATGTCGGTGCCGACCCAGTCGTCGCCAAGGTTGGCCTTGCCCCAGATCACCCCGTCACTGCTGGGTGCCGGCACATCCAGACCGATCCCTGCGATGGCACTGCGTTCGATGCCGGCTCCCTTTGCAAGCAAATCCAAGGCCTGGTCGAGCTGTCCGAAAGTCGCTTCGTAGCCATTTTTGACCAAGCTCCTCACCTCCGCCAAGGGTCCGGCTTGTATCGCATGATGGTTGACCAAAACCGCTTTCACGGTCGTGCCGCCGATGTCGAGACCGGCATAGTAGGTGGGTTCGCTCGCCATGATTTACAGCCTGATTTTTAGGGCGAATGCTGTCAAGGATCAGACGAGCGCGTTGGCGGCGAGGATGATGACGATCGAAACCACGGCGATGCCCGTTTCAACCACGGTCCATGTCTTCAGCGTTTGTGCGACCGACATGCCGAGGTATTCCTTCACGAACCAGAAACCCGAGTCGTTGACGTGTGAGCAAATCAACGAGCCCGCCCCCATGGCCAGCACCAGCAGTTCGCGGTTGGTGTTGGGCTTGGCTTGAACGACGGGAAGCATCAGGCCGGCAGCCATGGTGATGGACACGGTGGCGGAGCCGACGGTGATTCGCAGGAGTCCGGCGATGATCCAACCTAACAGAATCGGCGACACCGGGATCGTCAGGGCGAGATCGCCGATGGCTTTGCCGACGCCGGAGTATTCGAGGATTTTGCTGAAGCCACCACCCGCGCCGACGACGAGAAAAATCGCTGCTGCGGGTGCGACACATTGCTCGCTGAATTGTAGGATCTGCTTTCCTGTCAGGCCGCAATGCCAGCCAAAGGACCAGAACGAGAAGATGACAGCAATCAACATGGCGACGACGGGCGCACCGATGAGATCGGCCGATTGACGGAGGCTGTCTTCGGGTTTCAACGCCACGTCGGCCGCTGTCGCAAGCAACATCAATAGAACGGGCAGAAGCATCGTGAACAAGCTGAGCGCGAAGCCGGGGGCGCGGGGTGCTTCGGCATTTCCCGATGCTTCGGCGCCGAGTCCGCCCAAGACCACTGGCACGCGCGGTGCGATCCAACGTGCCAGAAAAGGTCCAGTGATCAACGCGGTGGGCAGGCCGATCGCCATCGACCACAGGATTGTTTTACCCGTGTCAGCGCCAATTTTTCCAATCGCCACCATCGGACCAGGATGCGGCGGGATCAGGCCATGGGCCACCGAAAGACCCGCAGCCAGGGGCAGGGCTAGGCGAAGGATCGGTGTCCGTGTTTCACGGGCCAACATGAAGGCGATGGGCCCTAACAGAACGATGCCGACATTGAAAAAAACCGAGATGCCGACCAGGAAGGCCACCAGCATCAACGCGTAATCCAGGCGCTTGATGCCTAACAGCCCGATCATCCGCTTCGCGATAACCCCCGAAGCACCCGATTCCGCCAAGAGTTTGCCGAGGATTGTTCCCAGGCCGATGATCATCGCGAGAAACCCCAGAGTATTGCCAACGCCTTCCTGAAATCCCTTGGCAATGCCCGACATCGGCATCCCGGCTCCCACGCCCACGACCAGCGAGGCGATCATTAGCGCGACAAACGCCGGGCATTTGAAGCGGGCGATCAGGATGATCAATCCGATGATGCTACCCAGCGCGAGCAACAACAGGCCGTTGGGTGGGAGCGCCGCTAGGATGGGTTCCATGGAGGGATTGTGGTCGATACGGCGCCAGTGATCGAGCGGAATGAATTCCGCGCTCCAGTTAAAGTCCCGCTTCGGTCAGGCGCTCGGCCATTTCGGTTTTCTGCAGTTCGTGGGTGAACTCAAAGAGGTCGCCGGCGACGATACCTGTTAGATTGTGCGAGGTGTAACCGATGCGGTGATCGGTCACACGCGACTGTGGGAAATTATAGGTGCGGATTTTTTCCGAACGATCGCCCGAACCGATCAACGACCGGCGATGCGACGAATAGGCGTCCTGTTGCTCGCGGAGTTTTTGCTCATAGAGCTTCGACCGCAGGATTTGCAGGGCCATTTCCTTGTTCTTGATCTGCGAGCGCCCGTCTTCGCAGCGAACATAGAGCCCCGTCGGTAAATGGAAAATCTGCACCGCGGACTCGGTGCGGTTGACGTGCTGGCCGCCAGCTCCGCCCGCGCGGCAGACTTCGATGCGGAGTTCTTCAGGCTTGAGCTCGACATCGACTTCCTCGGCTTCGGGCAAGACCGCGACGGTAACGGTTGAGGTATGAACGCGGCCCTGGGTTTCAGTAGCGGGAACACGCTGGACCCGATGCACGCCGGATTCATATTTCAAATAACGGAACACCTCGCTGCCGGTGATTTTTAAAATGACTTCCTTGAATCCGCCGACTTCGGAGGGCGAGCTTTCGAGGTGCTCCGCCTTCCAACCGCGCAGATCGGCATAACGTTGATACATCCGCATCAATTCCGCGGCGAACAACGACGCTTCATCTCCGCCGGCGCCGGCCCGTATTTCAATGAGCGCGTCACGGTCTTCGTTGGGGTCGGAAGGCAGCAGGGCGTATTGCAGTTCTTCCGAAAGCTGTGCGATGGATTTTTCCAAACCCGGAATTTCATCAGCGGCCATCGCTGAAAATTCGGGATCGTCGGACTTCGCAAGATCGATGTTGTCAGCGAGCTGGCGACGCTTGGATTCCAGATCATCCCACAGGGCCAGCGTTTGCTTGAGCTTGCCATGCTCGCGGAGAATCTCCGTGGCGCGCTTTGGGTCGGAAAATAAATTGGGATCGCCAACCGCTTCCTCAAGCTCGGCGAATCGCTCGCGGCGTTTGTTGATGAGGGTGGAGTAGTCCATGCGAGGCGACGGCGGGAAAATGGTTTCTGATCAGCCCCAACGCGAGGGCAAAATCTCATTTCATACCCTCCGGTTCTTGACGGGATTCGCGGGCGGCAAGATGCTCGGGGACGATGAACGAACAACCGAACCGTCAATTTTCCAGCGTGATGCTGGATGGCCCGGACCGCGCCCCGAGCCGTGCGATGCTTTATGCCGTGGGCTTCAAAAAAGAGGATTTCGCGAAGGTCCAGATCGGGATCGCTTCGACCTGGAGCCAGGTGACGCCCTGCAATGTCCACATCGACAAGCTCGCCAGGGAATCCGCCAAGGGCGCTGACGCGGCCGGCGGGAAATCGGTGATTTTCAACACGATCACCATCTCCGACGGGATTTCGATGGGAACGGAGGGGATGAAATACTCGCTCGTCTCGCGCGAGGTGATCGCGGACTCGATCGAAACGGTGGTCGGCTGCGAAGGCATGGACGGCTTTGTCGCGATCGGCGGCTGTGACAAAAACATGCCGGGTTGTTTGATGGCGATGGCACGGATGAACCGTCCGGCGGTGTTCGTTTATGGCGGCACGATTTTGCCCGGCTGCGCGACGATCAAGGGCGAGGAAAAGCAACTCGATGTCGTCTCGGTGTTCGAGGCAGTGGGCAAACACGCGAACGGCGAGTATTCCGACGCGGAACTGGAAACGGTCGAATCGAATGCGATTCCCGGCGCCGGCTCATGCGGTGGAATGTACACTGCGAACACGATGGCCAGCGCGATCGAAGCGCTCGGCATGTCGCTTCCCAACAGCGGTGCGCAGAACGCGATTTCTGAAGACAAGATGCGCGACTGCTTCGATGCCGGCGCGGCCGTGGTCAACTTGATCAAGCTCGGCATCAAGCCGCGCGACATTCTAACAAAAGAGGCCTTCGAAAATGCGATCACCTTGTTGATCTCACTCGGCGGGTCGACCAATGCCGCATTGCACATCCCTGCGATCGCGCATGAGGCGGGTGTGGATATCACGATCGATGACTTCGCGCGCATCGGGAAAAAAGTGCCGGTGCTCGCGGATTTGAGGCCCTCGGGTAAATATGTGATGTCCGACCTTGTTGCGATCGGCGGCACGGTGCCGTTGATGAAGATTCTGCTCGATGCCGGCCTGTTGCATGGCGATTGCATGACCGTCACGGGCCGCACCATGCGGGAAAACATCGAGAAGTTTTCGACGCCGTATCCAGAAGGACAGCAGATCATCCGGCCCATCGACAACCCGATCAAAAAGGACAGCCACCTTCGCATCCTTTACGGTAACCTCGCGGAAGGCGGCTCGGTCGCGAAGATCTCGGGCAAGGAAGGCGAGAAGTTCACCGGCCGCGCACGGATTTTCAATTCAGAAGACGACGCGATGGACGCGATCCTCGGCAAGCGCATCGAGAAGGGCGACGTGATCGTCATCCGCATGGAAGGTCCGAAGGGTGGCCCTGGCATGCGCGAAATGCTTGGACCCACCAGTGCGATCATGGGTCTTGGGCTCGGCAAGGACGTGGCCTTGATCACCGACGGCCGCTTCTCCGGCGGCAGCCATGGCTTCGTGGTCGGTCACATCACACCTGAAGCGTTTCTCGGCGGGACGATCGGCGTGCTGGAGGAAGGCGATACCATTGTCATCGATGCCGTGAACAACCGGATCGATGTGCAGATTTCCGATGCCGAAATCGCGATGCGCAAAAGCAAGTGGGTGCAGCCCGCGCCACGCTACACGCATGGGGTATTGGCGAAATACGCGAAGCTCGTTTC
>JANMJQ010000147.1:0-11756 GCA_031371445.1 Akkermansiaceae bacterium | reverse complement strand
AGTGGCTGTATCAAGACGAGCACCGAGACGTTTGTTGACATCACCGGGACAAATTTGCCGGCCAACACCTGGAGTCACATCGCTCTGACCTACGACGGAACGACGATGAAAGTTTTCCTGAACGGCGCAGTCGTCGGTTCGGCCGCTAAAACCGGAAACATTGCCAACGATGCGAGCGCACCATTCTTTGTCGGTGGCCGAACCAGCGGCGGTACTATCAATTTCTCGGGCAAGGTCGACGAAGTTGGAGTCTTTAACCGCGCGTTGGCCGATTTCGAAATCGCCAGCATCTACAACGTTGGCAGCAGCGGCAAATGCAAAAGCTCCAATGCGGATCTGTCCAACCTGACGCTGAGCACCGGCTCATTAAGTCCTGCGTTTGGGTCGGGCACGACAAGCTACACGGCGAGTGTCGCCAATTCCGTTGGAAGCATCACAGTCACGCCCACCGCGGCAGATTCGAGTGCGAAAATCACCGTGAACGGAAACGCCGTCAGCTCTGGCGCTGCCAGTGGATCCATCAGTCTGAACATCGGCAATAATACGATCACCACGACAGTCACGGCGCAGGATGGGACCACCAGCAAGACTTACACCTTGGTTGTCAACCGCGCGGCAAACACAAATGCGAACCTCTCAAATCTGGTTCTGGGTGCGGGCACGATTTCACCTGCATTCGACGCGAACACGACCAGCTACACACTGGCTGTGCTGAACTCCACCACCACGACGACCGTCACTCCAACCGTCGCCGATTCCACTGCAACCGTAACGGTGAATGGCCAGACGGTGACTTCCGGTAGTCCGAGCGGCTCGATCAGCCTCAATGTGGGCGACAACATCATTCCGGTGGTGGTAACGGCGCAAGATGGATCGACCACAAAAACGTACACCATCACTGTGACCCGAAGTGCGCCAGCTGGAGTGCTGCAGTTTAGCGCGGCGAATTATAACGATGGCGAAACCAACGCCACTCATAACGCCACGGTAACCGTCACGCGAACCAACGGTTCGGCCGGGGCAGTTTCCGTTCACTATGCTACCTCCAACGGGACGGCCCTTGCCGGGAGCGATTATACTGCAACTTCCGGGGACCTTAACTGGGCCGACGGTGACGTGGCCGATAAAACACTCGCCGTTTCCATCACCGGCGACACCGTTTTCGAAACAAATGAAACGGTGAATCTGACGCTTTCGGCAGCAACCGCCGGCGCAACAATCGGCGTCACCAACCCGTCGACGCTAACGATCATCAACGACGCTAACGATCATCAACGACGACATCGAGGTGACTGTAGCGGTCGCGCCAGCATCTGTGCCGGAAGATGGCGCAACCAATCTTGTTTACACATTCACCCGAAACGGTGTCACCACCGGCACCTTGACCGCGAACTTCGGCGTGAGCGGCACCGCGCAATTCGGCACTGATTACACGCAGACCGGCGCCGACACCTTTACCACCAGCAGCGGCACGGTAACTTTTGGCGCCGGGGATTCTACGGCCGCCGTCACGGTCGACCCGTCGGTCGATTCCACGGTGGAGACTAACGAGACCGCGATCCTGACGGTGACTTCCGGAACTGGCTACAGCGTGGGCAGTCCGAGCGCGGCTACGGGAACGATCACCAACGACGACGGGGAAACGGATGTAACGCTTTCCTCCGGCAATCTGGTGATCACCGACATTAACGGTGGAACGAGCACCGACACCCTCACGATCTCGCTCAATGGCGCAAATGTCCGGGTTAACGATCCGAACAATCCGTTAGCCGCGGGCGCTGGCACGACGTCGATTGATGTAAATACGGTCGAAGTCCCGCTCGCTTCGATCACCGGCAACATTCTGGCCAATACGCTCGCCGGGAATGACACGCTCACGCTCGCCCTCGCCGGCGGTGACTGCGTCCCGAACGGCGGACTGACCTATAACGGCGGGGCTCAGACAAGCACCCCGGGGGACAAACTCGTCATTACCGGCGGTAGCCAGGGCACGGTCACCTATAACTACACCAACGCCAATAACGGCAACATCGTGATGAGCAACTTCGGCACGGTGACATACACCGGCCTCGAGCCGATCACGAACAGCGGCACCGCCACTGATATCATCTTCAACCTTCCCGCGGCTGCCAGTACGGCGACCCTGGCAGATGACGGCACCGCCTCCAACACGCTCTCGCGTCTGAGCGCCACGACCTTCGAGACAACTGACTTCGCCAACCCGACGAGTTTGGTGACGATCAATCGCGGCAATGCCGCTGACACGCTGGCGGTGAGCGCACTGCCGGATTTTAATTCAAGTTTGACGATCGGTGCCGGCGCAACCGTGTTCGCCAGCGTGACATTCAGCAATGCGGTCACATTGGCAGCGAATAAGAATCTGGCGGTCTTTGCCTTAGGCACGATCAGTCTGTCAAACGCGGCGAGTGATTTGGCCACCTCCGGGACGGGCACGATTTCGATGACGACCGCGCGCAACATCTCGCTCGTCTCGGGAGCGAGTCTCACCACCGTGAACGGCGCGCTTACATTGAACGCCAATCAGCAGGCAGGAGCGACGACGGGAACGTTTGTCGGCGTCAGCCTCATTGGCGCCAACGTCGAGGCGACGGGGACCGGCCTCGTAACCGTCAACGGCAAGGGCGGCACGGTGAGCGGTACGGGGGGCAATGCCGGGGTCTTCATGAACACTAGTGCGCTGGTCAAGGGCGGTAGCAACGGTGCGGGTGTGATGACGACCGATATCTTTGGCACCGGCGGCACGGGCGGAAGCAACCCGCACGGCGTGGACATCGAGACCTCGTGCACCGTAACATCCTACGGCGGCGACGTCCGGGTGAGGGGCTTTGCCGGCGCGGGAACGGACAAACTCAACTACGGGGTAATCCCCTTATTTGGTGGCACAATTACCTCTGGCGGCAACGGAAACGTCCTCGTCCAAGGCACCGGCGGAACCCACCCCAACGGCGGCAATGTCGGTGTGATGACGTATCAGGATGGCACCATCACCTCAGGGGGCACGGGGACCGTCTCGGTAAGCGGAACGGCCGGGAACGGAGCCCTCAGCTACGGAGTGCAAATATTCCGCAACGGTCGCATCACCTCAGGTGGAACAGGAGCGGTATCGGTATCGGGCACGGGCGGAGGCGGCGCTCCCGGTGTCATTCTCAACGCTGCGGATAACAGTTCCCCCGGTGCACGCATCAATTCCGGCGGGGGTCCGATCACGGTCACGGCGACGGGTACGGGTACCGCCGGCGCCATCGCCCTCGGCGGCGGCACCACTCCCACTGGCACCAACACCAACACCATTGCTTCAACCGTCA
Source organism: Akkermansiaceae bacterium (assembly GCA_031371445.1). Lineage (GTDB taxonomy): Bacteria > Verrucomicrobiota > Verrucomicrobiia > Verrucomicrobiales > Akkermansiaceae > Luteolibacter. Next base: position 8,430 of record JANMJQ010000147.1, on the reverse strand, counting down.
ACGCGTCGATCACCCTCATCGCCGACGTCATGGTGCTCGACGGGGTCGGGATCAATAGCGTGAATTCCGGCACCGGCATCACGACCCTTCGTCCATCAACCAATGGCAAAACCATCAGTCTGGGCGGCAACGATTTGGGCACCCCACTTGGGTTGACCGATGGGGAGCTCGACCTTGTCACGGCGGGCACGCTGAATATCGGCAACGCGAATACCGGCGCAATTACGGTGAGCTCGACCATGACGCGGACGACCGCCACGGCCGTCAATATCACGTCGGGCGCCAACATCGACATCACCACCGGCTCGCTCAGCAACACAGGCGGCAATCTCACGCTGTTGCCCGGAACCAATGTTTTTCCGAGCAACAGCGGCGTGGATGTGACCACCAACGCGACCTCCACGCTTGGCATCACCAGCGGCAAGAGCCTGAAAATTGTCATCAATAACACGACGGTCGACACCGGATACACCCAGCTCAACGTGGTCGGCCGGGTTGATATCAGCGGCGTAAATCTTGCGCTATCCGGGACCGTCGTGCCCGTTGCCGGGCAAGCCTACACGATTGTAAACAACGATGGCAGCGATGCTATTACCGGGACCTTCGCGGGTCTGGCGGAGGCTGCGATCCTTCCCAATTTCTTCGGTTCGGGTCTCAACGCGCGGATCAGCTATGTGGATGGGACTGGGAATGATGCCGTGATCCGTGTCCTGCCTACCATCTCGATCGGCAATGTCACCGTCAACGAAGCCGGCGGCAACGCCGTTTTCACCGTTACCCAATCCGCGATTAGCGGAATCGCGACGACCTTCCAATATTCCACCGCCAACGGGACGGCGTCTGCTCCTGACGATTACACCGTTGCCACCAACCTGACGGGGACGATCCCGGCGGGGAGCACGAGCACAACGATCTCGATCCCGATTATCAACGATGTCCTCTATGAAGCGGCCAACGAAACCTTTACCGTCACGCTCAGCAATCCGGTGAACGCGAGCATCGTGACGGGCACCGGCACGGCCACGATCCAAGAGAACGAGACTGTTCCCTCTATCTCAATTGGTAACGTTTCCGTGGGTGAAAATGGCGGCAATGCTGTGTTTACCGTTACGCAATCGACGGCCAGCGTTCTGAACACGACCTTCACTTATTCCACCGCTAACGGCACGGCGGTGGCTCCGGGCGATTACACCAGCGCTTCCAACGTTGCCGGCTCGATCCCGGCGGGTAGTACAAGCACGACGATCTCGATCCCGATCATCAACGATGTCCTCTATGAAGCGGCTAACGAAAACTTTACCGTCACGCTCAGCAATCCGGTGAACGCGAGTATTGTGACGGCTACCGGCACAGCCACGATCCAGGAAAACGACCCTGTGCCATCCATCTCGATCGGCAACGTTTCCGTGAATGAAAATGGCGGCAACGCCGTGTTTACCGTCACCCAATCGGCGGTGAGCGTTCTGAACACGACCTTCACGTATTCCACCGCCAACGGCACGGCGGTGGCTCCGGGCGATTACACCAGCGCTTCCAACGTTGCCGGCTCGATCACCGCGGGCAATACCACTACGACGATTTCAATTCCCATCATCGATCATCCGCTTGTCGAAACAACGGAAACGTTCACGGTCACGCTCGCGACTCCGGCGAATGCCACGATTGCAACAGCCACCGGCACGGGAACGATCACCGACGACGATGAAGCACCGCTTGCCCTTCCCGTGTCGGCAACCACCAATCAGGGCCAGCCGAAATCGATCACGCTCTCCGGATTCGATGGCGATGGCGATTCGCAAACCTTCAGCATTGTCGCTGGTCCCGCCCACGGCACGCTGGGAGCCATTTCAGTCCCGAACTGCTCGAGTGGCGGCTGCACGGCTACCGTTCTATACACCCCTGCCACGGGTTACAGCGGTCCGGACAGTTTTACCTACAAATCAAATGACGGCTTCAACGATGGCAACGTCGCGACGGTGTCACTCACCGTTCGCTCCAGCAATGCGTTCCTCTCAAGCCTGACCTTGAGCGTCGGGACGCTCGATCCGGCTTTTGCGCCAGGGATCACGGGCTATGACGCCAGCGTTCCAAATTCCGCCAGCAGCATGACCGTCACTCCAGTTACGGCGAATGCGACCGCAACCCTAACAGTGCAAGGAACCCCGTCGGCCTCGGGAAGCCCCAGCAACCCGATCGGTTTGGTGGTGGGTTCCAACACTATCAACGTTGTCGTCACCGCGGCTGACACCACCACGAGCATTACTTATTCGATCACGGTCATTCGACAAACGAATCGGGAATCCTGGCGCATGCAGCACTTCGGCACCGCGGCGAACACGGGCGATGCCGCTGACACCAGCGACCCCGAGGGCGATGGGCTTTCGAACTTCTTGGAGTTTGCCACTGGCTCCGATCCACATGCCAGCAATCCCTCGCCCGCTGTGCTGGTCATCAATGGGACCACGATCGAATTCGACTATTCCCGCTCTATCGCGGCCATCAACGATGGCGTTACCTTCAACGTCCAGTTTCAGGATGATCTAACAGCAGGGGGGTGGAGTACCGCGGGCGTGACGCAACAGTTGTTGCCAGGAGGCAGCAACGGAGTCGAATTGTGGCGGGCGTCAGTTTCCACGGGTCTGAATGGAAGACGTTTCCTGCGTTTGAATGTGAGTCGGCCAACTCCCTGACTTGATTGGGCAATCCGCAAAGCGATTTAACGTGAAATTCGGAGCCCGGAGCCCAGCCGGAGGTCCGCGTCTTGCTGACCCAATTTCCCAATATCCAATCTCCTCTCCCATTCACTCCTTCAACGCCGGAACCACCAAAGTCGGCACCGCGGCTTTGCGGACCATGCCTTCCGCGACGCTGCCGAGAAGGAGGGAAGCGATCACACCGTGGCCATGGGAACCGATGATCACCAAGTCCGCGGAGGTCTTTTCCACAAATTCCAAGAGAGCATGGATCGGGCTGCCTTCGACGATTTCCGAGCCGGCCGTCGGCACGTCGGCAAGGGCGGTCGCAAGCAATGCGTGCATCTGGATCGCGGCCCGGCGCTTGGCTTCGTCCTGGAAGGTCGTCATCGCCGGAAATTCCTCGGGCGTAAATCCATAGGCTGTGTAGCTTGGTTCCGGTTCGACCACATGGAACAGCCGCAGATCCGCGCCGAATGCTTTGGCGAGCTTCACCCCCATTTCCAAAACCCCCGCTGTGGCGTTGGAAAAATCAACCGCGACGACAATCGTTTTCATAATCGGAACCCTAACATCCGTGGTGGGCGATTGCAAATCGTGAAGAGTCGAAGGTCGCAAAGTTAAAGGTCGAAAGTCTGAAGAATTTCGTGCAAAGCTCTCTTTCGACCTTAAGACCTTCAGACTTGGGACCTTCGACTCTCCCAAAGAGTTTGCTATTCCGTCGCGATCATTCGACGCTCGGGGCGTCTCTTCGCTCTTCTTGCCATGATCCGCTTCCTCCACACCCGCATCCGTGTCCGCGACCTCGATCGCTCGACGGCCTTTTACGAAAAACTGGGCTACATCGCCGGCGAGCGGAAGGACTCGCCGCAGGGCAACAAGCTCGCGTTTCTCAACCTGCCGGGAAATGATGTGCTGCTCGAACTCACCTACTCACCCGACTACACCGCAACCTGTCCGGAGGATTTGATGCACACCGCGTTGGGAGTGCCTGACATCATCGATTACTGCGACAAGATTGAAAAATCCGGCATTGAAATCTGGCCTTCGGGGTGGCGTGAAAAGTTTTCAAGCGGCGGCAAGAAGATGGCTTTCCTGACCGATCCCGATGGGTATGAGGTGGAGATTTTGGAGAGGTGAAAAAGACACAAGATGCAAGCGAAGAGTGACGATTTTCGGAGGCCTTTGGCTCTTGTCATTTCAAGGCTACTGATAGGCGCGTTGCTTCCAATTCCCCTCACGGTTGCGATTTTCACCGTCATCTGTGATCTCTTCCATTTCAACAAGGATGACGACTACATCCGATTGGCCGATTCCACTGCGGGAGATATCGCAATCGGTTTCGTCTGGTATGTGTGTATGGGAGCGATGTTGCTTGGAATTCCGTTATTGCTATACTCTGCCATTCTCGAGTGGAGAAGACGTGGAAACCGTAAATATTTTCCCGTAAGTTTGTGGATGGGATTATGTTTCGGGCTTTGCATCGGGTATTGGGTTCTTCCTCCATGGAGCCAATGCCGATTCTCTGATTTCGCCGAGGCATTCACCCATTTCTTCGGCACGACCCTTCTCTTGGGCATGTTGATCCCCGCGTTGCTGCAGCGCATCGGTGTGCGGCGTCCCTTCACGGCCTGCGGCGTCTCGCCGCGATGTTGAAGAGCTGGGACGAGACGTCCCAGCTACGGCCTGCCGCGAGACGCGTCAGCTACGCTCATTCATCGCGCCAATGCTTCCGCCACTTTGCGGATTGATTCAACGGGCGCGAAGGCTCCGGCTGTTAGTGCGATTTTTCCACCGCTTTGCAGATCGACGTCATCCAGTTGTGAGATGTCGGAAATGATGACACCCGGTTTGCCGCGACGCGATGCGGTTTCTAACAGGGCTTCGCAGGAGGCTTCCCCGGTTTCGCCGACGATGATCACCCTGTCGCACACCACCAACAGGCGTTCGAGCGCTTCTTCACGGGCCATCATCGCCGGCGAAACCGTGTCGAGAAAGGTCACCTTCCCGTCGCGCCAACGCAGCCGCAGTTGCTGAACCAGCCACGACACTCTGCGCGGCGACAGGGTCGTTTGGCACACCACCCCGAAGGCGGGGGCGAACAGCAGCCGTGCGGTATCGATGGTGGTCTCCAAAATGATCGTGCCCGGAAATCCCGTGGCGAGGGCCTGGCTCTCGGGATCGTCGTGACGGCCGATGACCAACGTTTGCGCGCCCTCCAATTTCAGCAAACCCAGCGTCACCTGCGCCCGCCGGACCTGTGGCGAAGTCAGATCCTCCAGCCGATGACCGGCATTTTCCCAATCCCTCCGAAGCCGCTGTGAAACGCCGCAGAAGGGGATCACGATGCGTTCGAATTTGAAGAAATCGGCCGGGTCCACCCGCTCCTTCACGCCCAGTGCCTCCAATCGCGCGCTCACCGCAGGGTCCGGCATGAAGCGCCCCGCGACGCAGGTTTTGTGGCTTTTTGCGATCAGCTTCACCCGCTCCAAGGCAGTCTTGGCGGCCTCGTCCATTCCGAGGGCAGTCGCAATGTGGAACTGGATCCGCTTGGCGGACGGAGGCATAAAACGTTGATCGGCAAGTTGGCTGATAACTTTGTCTGACAAAGTTTCAGGGCGCGAAGTTGGATGAAATCGTTGCATGCGGGGTTACTTTGCGAAACAAAGTTAAATCCGGCAAGCCAAATTTATGAAAAGGAAGAGAACCACGGATGAACGCGGATGGACACGGATTGGAAGTTTAAGGCTCTAGGTTTGGTCTGCCGCTGGTTCTGTCTTCGAAGTGTTAGATTCAGCGAAGATAAAATCCGCGCGATTTTCACTGACATACTTATTTTTGCATCCACATCCGTGTTCATCCGCGTTCATCCGCGTTCATCCGTGGTTCCTCTTCTATTTTTGTAATCCCAAGATTTGCTCAAGCACGGATAGATAAGCCAGGAACGCCTCGCGACCAGCCGCCGTGAGCACATACAGCGTTTGCGGCCGGCCATCGCCTGTTGATTTTTCGCCTTCGATAAAGCCCGCTTTTTCCAAGGTCCGCAGGTGGGTGATGAGGTTGCCGTCGGACATGTCCAGTTGCGATTTCAGGTCCTGGAACGGCCACGGTTCGACCCGAGAAGAAAGCAAGGTCATGATGGAGAGCCTGCCCTTTTCGTGAATCGTGCGGTCCAGTTGGGAGAAATCGATCATCCCGGAAGTTCTTCGCGGCGGCCGGTGGTAACGATCAGCGCGCCATAGATCAGGTGAAATCCGCCGAAAGCGATGGCCATCAATTGCGAGCCGTTGGTGTGGGCGATCCAGCGGGTCAGCAGGGGAGCCACGCCGGCGATTCCCGCGAGGCTGGTGACGCCGAAGATGACGAAGGCCCAGCCGAGCCAGACCATGGATTTCGGCGCGAACTCACGGATCGCGAGGAGCGCGAGGCCATAGTTCAAAATCCAGATGCAGGCACCGTGTTCTTCGGCGCGAGCCGTGGGGCTGCGCACGAATAGAAGGCCGAGAAAGCCACCGGCAAGCAGGGAAGGGAAGACCCCGCGAAGTGCGACCCGCAGCCCGGGACTCCAGAACGGACGCTGGTTCACCATTTTCATGCGGACAATTTGAAACACGTTGAATGCCATCACGACGGTCAGGCCGACGAGCCACCAGAAGGCCCAGGCCCAGCCGTGTTTGCTCTCGGACAGCCAGGCCGCCGCCAAGGACGCCGCTCCCCCGATCAGGGCTGTTTCCCCGGACAAGGCCCGGAAAATCGTCGCCCGCTCCATCACCGAACGAATGATCCGCAACTGCTCCACCGCTTCCTCACGCGTCGTCATGGCCTTGCTTTGCCACACAAAGCGGGGGGGAGGCAAGAAGAAGACGAGTGTGTTAGTGTTCAGTTTTCAGTGTTCAGGGAAGAAAGACAGGAACTACGGAGATCGCAATGGAACGTAGAGCGGATAATTTAGGTGGAAATATCGAAACGCGGAGGCGCGGAGGTTGCAGAGGGAATACGCGGAGTGAGGAGGAAGTTGAACTTTGGATGAAGACTCGTGCCTGAACCCTGGATTCTTCTCTTCCTGAAAACTGAACACTGAAAACTACCAAACTCTCCTGGTCATGCGGGGATGAAATCCATTGGACTGACTTTTGAAGCACGCGCAGGTTCCGTCATGATCGGGAGACGGTGTGGGCGCTTGTTTTGCCACTGGCTCGTTGTCCTCGCCTGCCCGCCGCTGCTTGGCGCGCCGCTCAAGGTGCTGGCGATCGGCGACAGCCTGACGGAGGAGTATGCGTTCGAGCTGCCGTTCAGCGCTCCGGATTCCGACCCGCTGCACGCGAACGTGAAGAACTGGCCGGAAATCCTCTCCTCGCGGCGTGCCGCCACCTTCACCTTGGGTTCCTACAGCTCGTCGCTGCTTTCCTATCAAGACCTCCGCGACGGAGGCTATAAGTATAACTACGGGGTTCCCGGCTTCCAAACCGGGGACTGGATTGCGATCTTGCAATCGACCTTTTTCGACATTTTTTCGGGAGATCCCGTCACAGCGCTGCGCTACCCCACCCGGCAGGCGCTTCTCGGCCATCTGGGCGACGTGGGGGTGGTGGTTATTTTCCTCGGAGGCAATGATTTGAAAAATGCTTACGACAAGGTATTCAACGACGCCCAGGCACCGGCGGCACTGGCCCAGACCGTTTCCAACATCGCTTACATCCACGACTTTGTGAGAAGTCGCGCCGCCGCCTTGCCGATCATCATCGCCACGGTCCCGGACGTGGGGGCCACCGCCGACTTGGCCGGGAAATACACAGACCCCGCCAAACGGGCGCAAGCGCGGGCGCGGATCGCCGCCATGAACGCGTCCATCATCGCCATGGCCACCACCCGCGGGGCCACGGTGGCGCGGGTCGACAGCGTAACGGACCGGATCTTTGACCAGGTGCCGATGGATCTCAACGGCACGGAGTTCGTCTACGCGCCGAGTCCGGAAAACTCGCCGCGCCCGGTGTTTTGCAAGGACGGTTTCCATCCGGCGACGATCGTCCAGGCGCTCATCGCCGATCAAATCGTGGACGCGCTGAATCGCGCCACCGCCAGCAGCATTCCCCGCCTGACGAACCGCGAAATCCTTGGCCCCGTGCTGGGACTCAATCCGGACCAACCTTATCTCGACTGGGCTGGCGCGGCCGGAGGCTTTTTGGACAATCCCGACGGCGACGGCCTGCCCAACCTCGCGGAATTCGTGCTGGCGACCTCGCCAACCGTGGCAAGCGCGCCGTTCGTTTTCGAACCCGGCCGGCTGATGCACTTCGCCACCTCCGCCGCCGGCCAAGAATTCGCCGCCATCACGGTGGAGGAATCCCCCACGCTCACGGCCTGGCAGCCGGTCCCGGCAGGCCGCGTCACGATCACCCCGGCAGGCGTCTGGCAAATTTCCCCTCCCGCCGCCGCCCGCACGTTCTACCGGCTGGCAGTCAGGCCGATGCCGTGAGGGAGATGAAGAAGTTGATAGTGGATGGTTGATCGTTGATGGCGAAGAGAGAGACCAGAATCCAGATTCCAGACAAGAAGCGGCGAACTCTTTCACTTCTCACTTCTCACTGGGCACTCATTCCACTCGAAAACTCGCCGTCTCAACCATCAGGGCTTCCGCCTCGCGTCGGCGCTGCAGGCCGCGGCTGGCGGGCCAGAGGCGCTTCATGGAACGCAGTCTGGCGGCGATTTCTAACAGCACTGCGGGCACCTCGAGCGT
>JANMJQ010000124.1:0-19266 GCA_031371445.1 Akkermansiaceae bacterium | reverse complement strand
CTCTACCAAATGCCAGCCTAGCTTGCTTCGAATGAGCTCGGCCTTGTTGGGTTCCATCAGGAACAACGGTGTAGCGAAATCGGCGGGCAGGCGTTCGCGGGTCATCCAACCGAGCGAGCCTCCGCTGTTCTTGTTGGCTTCGTCCTCGCTGAGTTCTTTGGCAAGGGTGGGGAAGTCCTTGCGCTTTGCTGTTAGATCCGCGAGCGCGGCTTCGAGCTTCTGCTTCGCTTCCTCGGGTGGATGATCAAGTGTCGCGATGAAAACCTGACGTGCTTCCACCCGCTCGGGGATGCGCGTCGCTTCGGGATGCTGGTCATACCAATCCTTCGCTTCCGCATCGCTCACTTTGACAGCCGATGCGGTCTGCGTGGCGATCCATTTCTCCTGACGGATCATCGCAGCAAAACGCTCGCGAAGCTGGGACATATTGCCCAGGCCTTCCGCCGCCAAGGCCTGTTCGAACTTCGAGGCATCGTCAAAGCGGTTGGAGATTGGTTGCACGCGGGCATCGATTTCCTTCCCGCTCACGGTGATTTCAGGATCGGCCGAACTGACTTTTTGTCGTAGCAATTCATGATCGATCAAATCGCCCAATGCGGCGCTTCGTGCGGCTTTCCGCTCTTCGTCCGACGCTGTTTTTTCGGATTTTCCATCCAACCAAAGCCGCTCACGCGTCGCGTGTTCGAGTTGCTCGTTGGAGATCGGATGACCCGCCACACGTGCGGCCAGACCGTCGTTGTTCCGCAGAAGAACTTTTCTCAGGCCACGATCAAACACGTCGTGGAAGAACAGGTCGCCAACGATGACCGTGCCGCCGAAAAGCAGGAGGAGCGCGCCTAAGATTCTTTTTTGGCAGCGTCTCATGTTTCGAATCGAGGCGACCGGTGATCGCCTCTACCGGATTTCCACAGTCGTTCCGGGACGGATCAACGTGGGCAAGCGAACCGCATCCCAGTTGGCCATGCGTATGCAACCGTGGCTGCGGGCGCGGCCGATCGTTTCCGGATTGGGCGTGCCATGCAGGCCGATGCCAGGACGGCTTAGTCCGCACCACAGGACGCCGACCGGGCTGTTAGGTCCCGGTGGGATTTCGAGGGCTTCCGAATCGGCGCTGCGCTTTCCGGTATCGAGCAACTTCTGGTCGTAGCGCCATGATGGAAACTCCACCGAATTTTTCACCTGCCATGTTCCAAATTTGATGAAGCGGTCTTCTCCGGGAGTGATGGGGAATGATGCGATCAATCCGCGGTTGGCCCGCTGGACATGAGGGGCTCCTTCAACACCAGGTTCGGCGATGACCAATGCAGCGGGCGCGGCTTCGAAGATGCGGACCTGGTTGATCTTGGTATCCACCACCGCATGGCGCTGGCTCATGGCCGCGTCCTCCAGATATTTGGCTCCTGTTAGATTTTCGAGGTAAAACGGATCGACGTTCGGCACAATCAGAGAATCGCGCGGCTTGAGATTGTTGATCTTCGAATTGCCATTCAACAGCACCAGGTAAGGCACGTCGCAATGATAGCGCTCCGACATGAACTCGGCGTAACTGCGATAGCTCATCTGCTTGCGCTTGGCCTGTTGCGAAACCTTGGTCGGCAAACTTCCGTCCACCCATTTTTTCGCCTCATCGGGAACGATCGCGATCGCATGCGGATGCGTCACCGCCTTGCGCGCGGCGGTGTTGACGGCAACCCAGTCTTCGATGGGATGGCCGTTCACTTCATTCCACGATTGTACGGCAAGTTCCGTAAATCGGCCTGGCTTGCCGTCGATGATGCCGGGTCCGAACTTCGCTTGATCGAGGAAAATCTGGAGTCGGACGCCGTCTTCACCCATGGGCTTGGTTTCAAGCGGCGAGGGTGGCGAGACGGGTTCGATCGGCGTCGCAGGCACCGGCGGTGGCTTGGGTGGCGGGACTGGGGCCGCTGGAGTTGCGGGAAGCGTAGGAGTGGTCGGGACAGCAGGAGGACCTGGAGCCTTAACCACGGGTGCCGTAGCGGCTGCCGGCGGCGTCACTGCTGCCACTGTTTCGACAGCGGGTTCTTCACCGGGATCGACCGGCTTTGAAAGGACGTCCTCATCGCCTCCCAAGGGAAGGGCGCGCAAGACCGGGCGGGCTGTCGGGGCAGGTGGCGCGACCTCGTTTTGCGCGGTGGCAACAGCCGACAGAATTGCGAGGATAGATAGGATGTGTCTGAGCATTGTGGAAAATCTTAGGCAGAAACGGCGGCGAACGCTTCGAGCCGACCGGCAATCGCGGCAGGAACTACCGCTGCGACGAGTATATCATCTCCATCGTATTCCGTCGAGAGCACCTTTGCGTCGCGGTGCAGAAGCCCCACCAAATCCCCGCGATTTTGCGGAATCCGGTATTCCTGCCGACGGACCCGGGTGGAAAGAATATCAGAACAAGCCCGCAGCAAAGCCTCCAGCCCATCGCCGCTAACTGCCGAAATATGAAGGGCGTGTGGGAATTTCCGGTCCAATGCCGCCAGCTCGTCCTGGTCCGTCACCCGGTCGATTTTGTTGAGCACCGTGATGATTTCCCGGTCATGCGCGCCAAGTTCGGCCAGCACCTCCAGAGTCGTTTGGTGAAATCGCTCGATCTCCGGCGCGGTCGCATCGAGAACGTGAATCAGGAAATCGGCGAGCGTGGCTTCTTCCAAGGTCGCCTTGAAGGCCTCCACCAACCTGTGCGGAAGATTGCGGACGAATCCCACCGTGTCAGTCACCAGCAAGGGCTGGCCATCCGGCAATTCAATGCGGCGGGTCGTCGTGTCCAAGGTGGCGAATAGCATGTCCTTCGCCATCACATCGGAACCGCTCAGCTTGTTGAGAAGCGTCGATTTGCCCGAGTTCGTGTAGCCGACGATCGCCACATGCGCCGTCTCCATTTTCTCCCGCTCCTTGCGCTGGGTCGCGCGTTGGCGGCGGACTCCTTCGATTTCCCGCTTCGCGCGGTCGATCGTTTGATACGCGAGCCGCCGGTCCACTTCGATTTGCTTTTCACCCATCCCCCGCGAGGCACCACCACCAGCGCCACCACCGGAGCCTGCGGATTCGCGGTCAAGGTGTCCCCACATCCGCGCGAGGCGGGGCAGGGCGTATTGCATGCGGGCCAGTTCAACCTGCAGCCGCGCTTCCTTGGTTTGGGCGCGCTTTGCGAAAATATCCAAAATCACCTCCTCGCGGTCGATCACGCACAAATCCGCCAGGCGTTCCCACTCACGCTGCTGCGAGGGCGCGAGGCCGTTGTCGATGACGATGACATCGCATTCATGGGCCTTGGCCAGCTCCGCCATTTCCGCCGCCTTGCCGGTGCCGCACAGGAATTTCTTATGCTTTTCGCGGCTGCGGCAGAGGACCGATTCGATCACCTCGATGCCCATGGTTTTCACCAACTCGGCAAGCTCCTCCAGCAGCGAACCCGCTTCAGTGGCTTCACTCGTTTCAAAGTAAAAGCGCACCAGCAAGGCGCGCTCGACCATATCGGGCTTTTGTCTGACCTCAAACATCCGCGGCAGACGTAGCATCGGAGGGCCGTCCCCGCCATTGCGAATTTCCGCCCGGGAAAATGGGCTCAGCGAGTCATTTCCTTGAGCCAGCGCTCATGACCCCACAGGCCCCACACGATCCCCGCCAGGCCGAAAGTCAGCAGCAGGGGTGGCAAGGCGATGGTGAGGGAAATTCCAACCGGTCCGATCGCGCCCAGCACGTTGTCATTCACCAGATGCGGTGAGAGCACCAGATACAGGCGGGCAAGCAGCACCGAGATCGCGCCGATCGCCATCATGTTGCCGCCCCACGATTGGTAGCGCCGGGCCAAGCGCACCGCCGCCAGACCAAGAAAGCCGAGACCGATCACGCCGATGGCATCAAGCAACATGCCGTTCTTTAAAATCACTTCAAGCGATGACGGATTCATGGGAGGCAGCGAGGGTTGGGGAGGTTTTGCGGGCGGGGGAGGGAGCGGCGAAGATTTTCGCATGCATGGCGATACCCAGGCCGAGGAGCAGCCAGCCGGTGTTCATGGTGATCAGCTTGACCGTTTGCCACGCCATGGCCGTTGCGGCTTCACCGTGATAGCGACCGCGGCCGGAAAAAGGTTCGATGATATGAGCCTCATAAAGCGGCATCAGGATGATGTAGCCGAATGCCAGAAGGAAGGCGCCGGAAACGATCAACCGCGCCGTCCATCCACGAGTGACGCGGGATAGGCGCCAGGCGATGAGGAGGAGGAAAAAGCCCATCACGATCTTGAAAACCGGGGGCACTGCTTCAATCGACGCCAGGGGGGGAGGCACGCAGAAATTCATTCCTAACAGTTAGCTCATGTTGTAAGTCGTTGATCAATAACTATTAACAACGTATTAGCTGGATATCTAGCGTCGCTGACAAACCGGAATGGCTGATAGGAAACCGCTCTTGGAAATTCGGAAATCCTGACTATATGGCCGCAAATCGGTGTAGTTGCGAGGATGGGGGCCTCTCCATTCTTTGATTTAGCGAACCGCTTTCATGGATTTTCCGATTGTGGGGAGTGACTCTCGAAACCGGCCAATCCCGATCACGGCATCGCGTAGGGCGAGATTTTCGGGAAGATTTCGCATCCCACTCTTGCGGGTCAGTCGCCTGCCACCTAATGCGTCCCGGACATGAGTGAAGCTGCCACGCCGCAAAAGCCGCAATCCACTGAAGCGGAATTGATCGCTGTCCGCCGCGAGAAGCTGGCAAAGCTGCGCGACCTGGGGATCGATCCGTACGGTGCGAGGTTCGAGGTATCCACGACACCGGCCGCGCTGTTTGAAGATTTTGCGGAAGGATTACAGGTCAAGGTAGCGGGCCGCATCATGGTTTTCCGCGAGTTTGGAAAATCCTGTTTCTTCGAACTGGCCGACGCGCAGGGCAAGATCCAGGGCTACATGAATGTCAAAAGCCTCGACGAAACGCAGGCCGCGGCGTGGAAGTGCCTGGACCGCGGCGACTGGATCGGCATCACGGGCGAAACCTTCCTGACAAAGACCGGTGAGCCCACCGTGAAGATGGAGACCTTCACCGTCTTGTCGAAATCGCTGCGCCCCATGCCTGACAAGTGGCACGGCCTCGCCGACCGCGAGGTGAAATACCGCAAGCGTCATCTCGACCTGATGGGCAATCCCGACAGCGCCGCACTCTTCGTGAAGCGCTCGTTGATGATCGCCGAGATCCGCCGCTTTCTCCAGGACCGCGGGTTCCTCGAAGTGGAAACTCCGATGCTGCAGGACGTCGCCGGCGGTGCGGCTGCGCGGCCATTCGAAACGTATCACAATGCATTGGGCATGCCGCTGACCTTGCGGATCGCGCCCGAGCTATTTCTCAAGCGTTTGCTCGTGGGTGGCTTCACGAAAATTTTCGAACTCAACCGCAGCTTCCGCAACGAAGGCATCTCGCGCCGCCACAATCCGGAGTTCACGATGCTTGAAGCTTACTGGGCCTTCTCCGATTTCGAAGAGATGGCGGACCTTGTCGAAGAGCTCACCTGTCACCTCGCGGAAAAATTCTGCGGCGGCCTGCAGATCGAACACAAGGACGAGGAAGGCAATGTCGTGCGCACCATCGACCTCGCGCGTCCATGGAAGCGCGCCGCTTATCACGACCTCATCAAGCAGGCTGCGGGTGATGATTTCTTCGATCTAACAGCCCAAGGCCGCCGTGATCGTTGCGCGGAAAAGGGCGTGCAGATTTCCGAAGGCATGGAAGACCACGAAGTCATCCAGCAGGTCTTCGAAAAATTGGTGGAAGAGAAAACCTTCAATCCATGCTTTGTCACCCGCGTCTCGAAGGAGCTTGTTCCCTTGGCGAAGGTAAGCCCCTGCGGCAAGACTGTGGAAGTCTATGAGCTCATCATCAACGGCCAGGAAATTTCACCCGGCTATTCCGAGTTGAACGACCCCGATGTCCAACGCGAACGCCTCGAAGACCAGTCCGGTGAAGAGACCCAGAAGGTGGACTATGATTTCATCGAAGCCCTCGAACACGGCATGCCACCCGCGGGCGGTATCGGCATCGGTCTCGACCGCTTGTGCATGATGCTCACCGGCGCGCCGACGATCCGCGATGTGGTGTTGTTCCCGCTGTTGAAGCGGAAGGACTGAGGAGGGTGATCTTCGGTCAACCCGGACGCCTCGAAGAGGCGGCCGCGCGGCAAGCCCGGGAGCTGGCGGAACGGCTCGTCAATGTCACTGTATTGCGTGGTGAGCCGATTCTGCTTATTGGTTATTCTGCGATTAGCTTGTCGTATTCCGAGTGATGCCCGATCCACAGCCAAATCATAGCCCCCTCATGACGAACTCCCAATGCACGATACTGGATTCCTGCGCGAACCGACCAATATCTGCCAACTTTCTTGAAGTGCAGGGAGGGGTGAAATGGATCGGCTTTCAGAATCTGGAAATTCTCGTCGGCAACGCCTTGAACGCGCACAGGTAGCTTGTCGTAGGCGTTCCAAAATTTCTTTGTAGCGTGATGGATCAACGGTTTCAAAGACTGCGAGTTGTTCCCGCCTTAAATTCCTCGATTCCATCAGCGGCAAGCTTGTCGAGCTTCCCAGCGGAAATGTCGCGCTCAATCTGCGCATCCCACTCGGCTGCCTCGAACGAGGAGAACCATTCGCGGAAAACTGCCAAGTCATCGCGACCCAATTGTTCCACTGCATGTTCCAGTGATGCCACGGCATTCTTCATGGGCGAAGGATAGCGTCACGATGCTGGGCAATCAATGCTGATTTTCTTGGAGCAACGTTCGATGTGGTGGCACGGCGTCATTGCGGCGAGATTGGAGAGAGATTGGAGAGAAATTGGAGAGAAATTGAAGAGCCGTTGGGCGGTTGACATCCATGACTTGTTCCTTTGGGAAAATTATTGCGGGTTAATGACTCATCCGTAGTAGCTATTAGGCATTTCACGGATTCTTAGCGATCAATCATCTACCGGCTTGCCTGAATTGGATGGAGCGGATTTACCCTCGTCGGCTTGTTTCGGATTCTTCTTATCCGCATCTCGCAACAGTCCCTCGGGCTCGGGCGTAATCATAGGCGTTTTTTCAACCCGTGCCTCGCCATCCATTCGCACGTGGACACACGCCCAAAGCGGAGCCCCTCCCAACGGTTGATCCTTACGGCCACAACTAATCAGAATGCTGTAACACCAGTTTTCATCTCTAATTTGATTGAGTCTGACATTGCCCGCTGTCATATTCATCTCTTGATAGTTGGCGAGGTGGTTGCTAAGTTTGCGGATAGCAATTCGACAGGCGTCCGAGGCAGCCAGTGGGAGTTTTTCCGTCTCGTCCTTCCACTGAACGGCTGATTCGTTTACCCATGCTAGGTCCGGCAAATATCCTCCCACACACAATTGATAATCTTCCCGGACTTTTGCGGTGAGTTCTTCAGCGGTCGCTAATTGTGCCAATGAAACCCCGCAGGTAACGAAGAGCAATGTAAGGGACCGAAACATGGTGAGAAGGAACTTGCGAAACACCTGCCGAGAATACGTCGATTTTGCAAAAAGGGCAGCCAGAAAATTCGTTTTGACCGAACAGTGTTATTATCCGACCGGTCGGGTTTTGGGGGTGTTATCCGACCGGTCGGTGAGTAAGGGTATTATCCGACCCGGAATTGCGGATTTAGGCGATGCCCGTTCATGAGCGCTTTTGGCGGATTCATGCTGGCGAGCCAAGATGGAAAGCTGGGTTTTCAGGATTGTTTTTAGGCTTGGCTTCTGCCCCAGGCATTTCCATTGCGGACAATTGGGCTTGGCGATGATCTTCGATATAGAAAGCCCACTTCAAGCGAACGGATTCCGGACCTTGATACCCTGGATGATTTGGCCGTCACCCAGATCTTCCGAAAGAAGTTCGGAGCAAGTTGCCGTTGCCGCGGTGGCGATGATGAGGCCGTCCCAGAATGAAAGTTGATGGAGAATGCTACAGTCGATTCCTTCTTCGATGGTTGCTGCCGTTACCTGGACAATATCGAAGATAAAAAACTCGCGAAGATGTTGCCGCGCCAGCAACGGCGCGATCCCCAGCTTGCGGGTGGCGGCGGAGTAGAATTCCTGAAGTAACTGTGTGGAAATAACTCCCGTTCGGTCTTTGGCATGCCTGGCGATGAGCCCAAGCGCGATCTCCTGCTTTGCCGGAAAAGCACGATCGACGGAATAGATGAGGATGTTGGTATCGAGGAAACTCCGCGCGGCCATGGCTCAGTAGCGGTGAAGTTCCTCTCTGGAGATTTTCTTTCCTCCTGAATCGCCCGCTCCGTTTTTGAGACGCTCGATCATGGAATCGATCGACAAGTCGGGGCTGGATACTGTTTCACTGAGTAGTTTGCGGACGAGAGCGTTAAGGCTCGTGCCGCGCGACCGGGCGTAGCGGCGGCCCCGTTTCAAGAGATCCTCAGGAATGGAGAGGGTCAGATTCGACATGCACACAGGATATGTGCGCACGGATTGTTTGTCCATCAAATTGCTGCCCTTAGCTCGACATCTGACAAATTATCTGACAAATTGCTTCCATGAAAACGAACGTGAGCACGCTGTTGAGGGAGTTCCCAAGAGTCCGAAGGGCGGCTATGGCAGGGGAAGAGGTGATCATCGTGACGAGGGAGGGAAACCTGCGTTTGACGGCAGAGAACAAGGCGGGAACGTCCATTCTCGGCTGTATGAAAGGCAGATTTACGACGGCTGACGACCTTGACGAACCGACAACCACCGAAGCGGATTGGAACCCTTCGCTATGACGGGTTGCGTGGACACGCATGCAGCCATCTGGGCCTTTTTGGATGACCCTAGGCTTGGCAGGCGGGCTCGGGAGCTAATTGCTGAGGCGTCCAAATCCGGTCTGATTGTTCCCGATGTGGTCTTGCTTGAAACGGCCATCCTTCACTCGAAGGGCCGATTGCCGGATTGTCCGCTGAAAGAACTGCTCGCAAATATCGCCGATTATTTTCGTGTGGTTCCGATCACTGCAGAGATCGCGCGGATTGCCGTTGAATTGAAACTCCCTCATGGCGATCCATTTGATCGGGTCATAGCCGCTACTGCCAAAGCATACGGCCTACCATTGCTGACGCGTGATCGCCATATCAAGCGCGCGAAAGTTGTCGAGACGTTGTGGTAAGTTCCTTCGATCACTCTTTCACAGCCTTGCCATTCTTGAACGAACGCCGTGAAATTTCTTTGCCGTCTTCATCAAACTGGATGGCATCGCCCTCAAGTTCGCCATCCTTGTAGGTCGCTTTGAAGGCGGTTTTCGAGTTTTCATGGAAGCCTTCCGCGTCGCCATTGAAGAGATTGTCCTTCAACAAAATCCGGCGGGCGACATTGCCGTCCGGAAAACGGTTTTCCCATTTCCATTTGCCATCCCCTTCGGAAATGAGGACCTGCTTATCGGAACGATACTCGCCGGGCGGAGGCACCGTGATGAAGAGCGGCTTGTAGGAACCATCGAGGAAATAATAGGCGCGTCCGACTTCCTTTCCGTCACGATGAAACACCGTCAGATTTTCAATGCCGATGCCGCTATAGGTGGCTCCGCTGTTAGATGGCCGCAGATCCGCAAAGTCGCAACCGTAAGTGCCGACACGCAGCACCTTGGGATCCTTGGCATCGCTCTCCACCTCGAATGAGAAGTGATCGTAGTAGTTGCGGGTGATGTTTTGTTCGTCATCATCCATGGCTTTGTCATTCATGTGTTTGCGAACCTGGTCCTGTTCATCCGTGCTGCGGATGAAATCAGGCGCGCCATGTTGCTTGATGATTTCCGCGAGCGAGGGGCTGGTTTTGCAGGGCGGCACAAAGGTTTGCATCGTGACGAACAGGCCGTTGCTCATTTGCTTGGTGGAGCGGATGCTTGCGAAGGCGGAATCGATGCGTTCCTCCGCATAGCCCCGTTCAAAAAAGCGGTTGTCGAGCAGGATCAGGCCGCCGCGGGAATTGAGCGCGGCCACTTGTTCTTCAACGGGCGCCGTTTTTAACGACAGCGCCTTTTCCACATCGGGGCTGTCCCATGAATCGTTCTTCTTCGCGAATGCGGCGATGCCGCGCAGTGCTGCCGAACCTTTGTCTCCCACTTTGCGAAACCACATGATGTATTCCTCACCCGCTTTGAAATAGCTGCCATCAAGGGTTTGCAGAATCCGTGTGCGCTCCTTTTCAGATGATTTGTCGAACGGAAGATAAAGTTTGTCTGCATCCAGCCAGTCCCGGAAAGCCTGTTTGGCTTCGCCCTTTACCGGGATGATATACCAATTGCCCCAGGACGTTGGGGCATTGAAATACCAGACGAAATCCTTTGCCTCAATTCCATCCGGGCAGCGGAAACGAAAACCGTCGTATGAATTGCCGTCGAATTCCGCGGATTTCGCGCCCAGATTGATTTCGAATTTCACCGCCGTCCCATCGCCCTTCAATTCGATGGTCTCGAAGGCCTCGGCATTGGCCGCAAGCGCTTCCTTCATGGCCTTCATGTCTGGCTCCGCGGCATGAAGCGCAACAAGCATGAACCATGGCAGCAGGGATTTAAACATAAGGAATATTCCACGCCGATCGCGGCTTTTCTGCCAGCAGTAATTTCGTGACCGCCTCAATCGAATGCCACGCGGAATCCTTGGTTCGGCAGCGACGCGGTTTTGATCATGCTGCCGACATCCAGCAGATTGAAAAATCCGCAGCTGTTTTTGGAGCACCACCATGAACCGCCGCGGCCGCAGATGCGGGAGGTGGCTTGTTCTTCGGTCATCCACGGCGGATGGCCTTCACAGTATTCAAAGACATTGCCGACCACGTCATAGATGCCCCACGCGTTGGGAGGAAAGGTCCGCACCGGTGCTGTTAGAACGAAGCCATCCTCGCGCGTGTTCTTGCGATGGTTTTCGCCGTTCCAGATGTTGGCGAGTTTTGGATCGAAGGTATCGCCCCAGGGATAAGCCGTCTTCGCGCCGGCGCGGGCGGCGGCTTCCCATTCGTCGATCATCGGCAGTCTTCCGCCGATCCATTTGCAATAGGCCCGCGCGTCCTCGCCGCAGATCTGCGTGACGGGATGATCCGGTAGCTTGGCGGCGTCGGGGCCATCGGGACCGAAGGGATGACGCCAGTTCGCGCCATCGGCGTGTTTCCATTCCCACTCCGCGTCGCCTTCGCCGCCGGAGAGGCTCCAGCCGTTGCGTTCGGCGATGGTGATGTATTTTGTCGCTTCAACGAAGGCCGCGAACTGCGCGTTGGTCGTCTCGGCGTCGGAAATGAAAAACCCCTTCGTCTTGAAAACGTGCGGGCGGTTCGTCTTATGCGACGCATCACCCAACGGATAATCACCCGCCGCGACTTTGACCAATCGATGGCTGTTAGGCCCGTCCTTCGTTTCGCCTCCGCGGACGAGGGCGACCGTCAGCAGCAATGCGATGACCGGCCATTTCATAAGGTCACGGGTGCACGGAAACCCACTTCTCCGCCGCGGCGCGGACTTCGTCGCGCGATTCACGGGAGTAAGCGATCTTCACGGGTGAGTAAGTTCTAACAAGAATTCCGATGACCGGGTCGCGGACCACTTCGGCCCCATCGAATTCTTTCGGCGCTTCAGCATCGCGGGCGATTTTTGGGAGTTTGTATTCCTTTGCCTGGGCGGTGATCCCCGCCTGGTACTTTTTCTCCAGCTCACAATTCAAATACGGTTCGAACAATTTCTCGCGCATGAGCAAGGCCATGATCATCACCATATCCCTTTGCGCGACCCGCGCCTGGAACAAGTTCGACCTGCGGTCGCGCTTCGCTGGATCCTCATTCTCATTGTAGTCTTCCGATTCCATGTGCACCTGCCAGCCATTCACCACCGGCGGCTTCGCCTTGGCGTCGTCCTTTGCTTTTGCAATGCCTTCAACGAGCTTCTTCTCCACCGCGAGCAATTCGGGCAGCGTTTCGATCGCGTGCAACTGCTGGACCAAGGTGAGCAAGAGCGGGTTCAGCGAATCCGGATCGCATCCGTAGGCCTCGCCATCGAAATTTTCCTCGGGCTTGGGATCCTCGCCGGGTTGCCTTGCAGGTCTTGTTAGATCGATCGCGGTCAGCTTGGCACGAATCGATTTCACCAAGGCATCGCGGTTTTTCAGGATCGTCGCTTGATTGGATTTCGAAAACGAAGCGCCGGCGAAATCGGTGATCTCGAAGGCGAGGTAGGGGATGTCCGCGGGAGCTGACATCGCGTCGCAGACCTGCGAATAAGAACCGGGATGCGAGATGAGGGCGTCGAGCAATGACTGCTGCGTCGCGGCTCTCGCGGGCAAGGCTGCGGTCATTAAGATCGGACAAAGGAGCGGGAAAAGTTTCATAATTCAGATTGTTTAGTGTTCTTCCTTGGCGGGAACTTCGACGCCGATTTTCTGAGGTTCCTTCAAATCTTTTTTCATCAGCCAGAATTTGGAATGCTCTGAACGAAAAGCGACTTTCCACGCGCCGTCCTCACCACTCCACGTGCAGAGAGCATCGATACCGTCCACAATATCCGATGCCTCTTCTCCTTCGTCCGCGGGGAGGCGGTGGATTTTGGCGAGGGCGAGAAGTTCGCGTTGCACCTTCCATGCCTCGGCGAGTTCCGGGGCTTCCTCAGCCGCGGGTTTTTTCGCCAAGGGCAATGAAACGATCGCGCCCATGTGACGGCCGCCCAAGGCAGCCCAGACGGTTCCATTGGCAAAGACCGCTTCGCGGACACTCATGCCACCCGAATTGGCCGAGTCCGTGTTGGCCAAGGCAATGGGCGCGGTTCGATAACCCCAGAGCGTGCCGGCGCGATCTTCCATGTCATCCTCCATCCCGATCCCGCCTTCCCAAAGATCGTGATTGCCGCCGAAAATCATCCGTCCGTCGGCGAAAAAGGGACATGCGGTCACCCGTTCGACGCGGCGGACAAATACAGGCTTGAAGACCTTTTCACCGCTTTTGAGCCCATAAAGCGTCGCCGACTCATCGACATCCTCCGGGTGCGGCTTTTCAGAATCGAAGCTATGAAATCCGCTGAGCACGATCATGCCCTTCAGGGCCTCGCCCTTGGCAAAGGCCAGTCCGTTTGGATAGAACGACAATGGCAGCGGAGCCAGCAGGACCGGTTTCGAATCGGGCGACGCGGGGTTCCAGCGCCAAAGCTTGCCATCCGCGGTGATCAGCAGGCCCTTGCCGTCCGCGAGAATTTGCGCGGAACCTTCATTCTTTACCAGGGCGTCCGGGAGCATGGTGATTTTTGGCGCGGCTCCGGGTTTCCCTGGATTGAATGCCAGCAAGGAGTCGAACTCGCGGGAAATCGCCCATAGAGTGTTGCCATCCGCTGAAAAGGTGGCTTCGGAGCCACCTGCCAGGTTGGAGAGGAGGCCGAAAAGGGGTAGAATGTGAGCGGGGGATATTCTCATTTGGCCAAGCTAGGGAATTTTTGGGCCTCAACCAGCAGGAATTCAAGGGGGGATCCGGCGGATTTTCCCGGTCTTCGACTCATCCCGGAAATTTCACCCATCTCGATTTTCAGCGGAAAAAAAACCTTGCGCGGGCGTTGGACCCGTGGTGTTCTCCCCGCCCGCCCACGGGGGGTGGAACTTTAATTTTTTACGGCCATGGCCTACGCAGTGATCAAAACCGGCGGCAAACAGTACCGCATCCAGGAAGGCGAGAAGCTCGACGTCGAGCGTCTCGATGCCGAAGTCGATTCGGAAATCAAATTCGATGTCTTGATGATTGGCGAAGGCGAGTCGTTGAAAATCGGTGCCCCGCTTGTTGCAGGCGCTTCGGTGACCGCCAAGGTCATCAGCCAGTTCCGCGGACCCAAGGGCGTGGCTTTCAAGTTCAAGCGCCGCAAAGGTTTCCACAAGACCAAGGGCTTCCGCCGCAGTCTCACCAAGCTTGAGATCACATCGATCGCAGGCTGATCCCTTAACTTCATTCACCCACTCTCATGGCCCATAAAAAAGGACAAGGCTCCGTCAAGAACGGACGCGATTCACGCAGCAAGCGTCTTGGCGTGAAAAAATTCGGCAGCCAGGCTGTCATCGCCGGCAACATCATCATCCGCCAGCGCGGCACGAAGGTGCATCCCGGTCTCGGTGTCGGCTGCGGTCGTGACCACACTTTATTCGCCCTCGTCGATGGCCGCGTGTTCTTCGACAAGGAAGGCCGCCGCGTGAACGTCATCGCGCAAGCCGCCGCAGCGAACTAAGTTGCGTATTCAACTTCCAAAACCCGCCCGCTGTCATGGCGTGCGGGTTTTTTATGTCATTCAAGCCCGATGAAATTGAGTGCCCTGCGACAAAGTTGCTTGCTGCTCGCCGGTCTCATCCTGCTTGGCGGATGCCACAAAGCGCGTGACACGGGCACGCCGAAAGCCGTTCCCATACGAATGGATGGCGCCATCGCACTGCGCCTGATGACCTTCAACGTGCGCTATGAAAATCCCGGTGATGGCGGTGTCCATGAATGGCGCCAGCGCATTTCCTTTGCGGTGCGTATGATCGCGCGCGAAAATCCGGATATCATCGGCGTGCAGGAAGCGCTCCATGGCCAAGCCGCGGATTTGTGGGCGTCGTTGCCGGACTATGAATTCCACGGCGTCGGTCGCGAGGATGGTGCGACGAAAGGCGAATACTCAGGGATTTTTTATCGCAGGGACCGCTTCCAAGCCGACTCGTCTGATAAAGGAACGTTCTGGCTTTCCGATACGCCGGAGAAGATTGGCTCGATGACCTGGGGAAATGAAATCACCCGCGTCGCCTCATGGGTAAGGCTGTTGGATCTCGCGACAGGCCGGTGCTTTTATGTTTTCAACACGCATTGGGATCATCGCAACCAAGCATCACGCGAGCGGGCGGCGTTACTCATCGCGCAACGGATCGATTCGCGGAAGCATATCGACGAACCGGTCGCGCTGCTCGGTGATTTCAATTCGAACGAATCGAATCCAGGATATCGGTATCTAACAGGAAGGGACGGCACGGTCGCTGGCGTGGGCCGGAGTTGGAATCATGGCTTGTTAGATACATATCAGTCATTACATGCCGGGGAAAAAAACCGGCGCACCCTTCATTTTTGGCAAGGCAACCGCGATGGGGATGTCAAAATCGATCACATCCTGACAAGCTCGGGCGCTAAGATCCTCAGCGCCCAAATCGTGAGCTCAGACCTGCCATTGGTCTCCGACCATTTCCCCGTCACCGCGGAAGTGCTGTTTCCGAAGAGCTAGAACCTCAAAGCAGACCCTGTCCGCGGAGTTCTTCCTCCACTTCGTTGTAATTCGGAGCAACAATCCCCGCGTCCCGGATGCGCTGGATCTTGCGGCGGACGCCGAACTTGCTGCGCGGGCCGGTCACCAGAAAGGTCACACCGCCGACGACGAATGGAAGCAATGCCGCCACGCCCAGCGCGCCTAGTCCAATACCTACGCCACGGCGTGCGCCACGATGCATCAGATCGCTCACCAACAGGCCCGCCGACGCACCCAACAATGCCGGTGCAATCAACGCGCTGGTCTCCATCCACGCGGGAGTCATCTCGGTATACTCGTCGGGCATGCCGGAGATTTAGGCGGTTCCGGGCTTCACGACAACATCGGAAAACGAAAATCTCGTCCATTCCGGCTTTCACTATCGGCCGATCCCCGCAACGCTGACGCCGATGCCGACCCTCGAAAACACCTACTCCCTGATCCTTGCCGGCGGCTCCGGAACCCGGTTCTGGCCCCTCAGCCGGGACGCAAAACCGAAACAACTGCTCGATCTTTTTGGTGATGGCACGCTCTTGGAGAAAACCATCCGCCGACTGGATGGATTGGTGCCGGTTGAAAATATACTCATTCTAACGAACGCCCTCCAGGTCGACGCCGTTCGCGAGGTCGCTTCGATGCTTCCTGCCGAAAACATCTTCGCCGAGCCCGCCAAACGCGATACCGCGCCAGCCGTGGCCCTGGGCATTGGACTGGTTGCGGCCCGCAATCCGGGAGCGGTGATGATGGTGCTTCCGGCCGACCAACTCATCAATGACACTGCCGCCTATCAAACGGTCATGCGCGATGCGCTGGCGGCGGCGGAAGGATCAGATGGCTTGGTGACCATTGGCGTGAAGCCCACCTGGCCATGTCCTTCGTATGGATACATCGAACGCGGCGAACAGGCGTCAATCCCCGGCTTGAAATGTGCAAACGTGCCCTTCGAAGTGAAACGCTTCCGCGAAAAGCCGGATGCGGAACTGGCCGCGCAATTCATTGCCCAGGGTTGCTTCACCTGGAATGCCGGAATGTTTGTCTGGTCGCTGCCAACCGTCATCGGCCAACTCGCGAAACACGCGCCCGAACTCGCTGGCTTCATTTCAGAACTTCAGAAATCGAAGGATCTAACAGCAACGGTGGCAGCCCAGTTTCCGAAGCTGACCCCCATTTCGATCGACTACGCCCTCATGGAATCAGCCGACCGGGTGTTGAACATTGAGGCGACATTCGACTGGGATGACATCGGCTCATGGATTTCGGTGGCGAAATATTTCAAAGCCACCGGCAGCGGCAATCATGCGAACGAGGAAATCACCGAGGTCGATTGTGCGCAGAACATCGTCTTCAACGCGCGTCCCGGCAGCCGAATCGCCTTGCTCGGCGTAAGCGATCTCATCGTCGTGCAAACCGAGGACGCTCTTCTCGTCGCCAACCGGCATGATGCGGATTCGATCAAGAAATTGTCGGGATTGCTGCCGAAGGAGCTGCTTTGAGGAAGAAGTTGAGAGTTGATGGTTGAGTGTTGAGTGTGAAGATGAAGAAACTGATCTCAACCTGACCTCTCATTCCCAAATCTTACTCTCAACCCTCAACCATCAACTCTCAACTACATTCGCCCCATCCAGCGCTGGGCATCGATCATGGCGATGCGCGCATCGGCATCGCCGCCACGGACGACTTCGGCATCCTCGCGCATCCGGTGGAAACCATCGAGGTGGCAAAGACGGATGCCATCGAACGAATCGCCCAGTTGGTAGCAGCCCGCGGCATCCACACGCTGGTTGTTGGTCTGCCTGTCCGCATGGATGGCAGTGAAGGAACCTCCGCCGCCAAAGTCCGGGCGTTTGCTGAAAAGCTTCAGACCCGCATTCCCACGATCCCACTGGTTTTCATCGATGAAACCCTCACCACCACCAGCGCCGCCGAAAAACTCCGCCAAGCCGGGCGAAGCGCGAAGCAGCAAAAGGCTGTCATCGACCAAGCCGCGGCCGTTGAAATTCTCAACCTCTGGATGGATGTTTAAGGGGTAGGAGACTCATGTCCCTCCTTCAAAGCCCGACGAAACGCTTTGCAGACCGTGTGTATTTTGTTTAATATTCACACATGAAACATTCCCTCACTGCTGTTTTGATTCGCGAGGAAGATGGTTTCGTGGCGTTGTGCCCTGAGGTGGATGTGGCGAGCCAAGGGGATACCGTGGAGGACGCTAAGCGCAATCTTCAGGAGGCCGTGGAGTTATTTTTCGAGTGCGCGTCTCCAGAGGAAATCCGCGGACGCCTTTCGTCGGAATCGTTTGTCTCGGCGTTGGAGGTGACCGTTGCCTAAACTTCCTCCGCTTTCCGGCCGGGCGATCTGTAAGATTTTGCAGGCCCACGGTTTCACGCAGGTCCGGCAGCGAGGTAGTCATATAGTGATGCAGTTAAAAACGCCGAGCGGGACGACGACCGTTCCGGTGCCCGATCACAAGGAAGTTCGTGTTGGCACACTTCGCTCAATCATACGCCAGAGCAATTTGCCGATTTCGGCCTTCGAAAGCTAATGCGCCTTAAACTTACTATCGCCTATGATGGCCGCCCCTTCAGTGGTTGGCAGTCGCAGGCGGCTGGGAATACGGTGCAGGACATTCTGAATGCCGCGCTGGCGGAAGTTGCGAAACAGCCGATGCGGTTGCATGGCTCGGGCCGGACGGATACCGGTGTCCACGCATTGGCGCAGGTGGCGCATTTCGATGCTCCTCCGGAAATCCACATGAATCCCTTCAACTGGGTGCCCGCGCTCAATTGCAAGCTGCCAGCCACCATCCGCGTCATGGCTTGCGAGGAGGTGGCACCGGATTTTCACAGCCGCTTTTCGGCGATCGGAAAAATCTATCGTTTCGACCTTTGCACGGATCCAATCCTGCCGCCGCTCAAAGCGGGGCTTGCCTGGCATATTCCGCGGCAGTTGGATGCGGATGTCTTGTGGGATGCGCTTGCACTTTTCATCGGTCGTCACGATTTCCACGCCTTCGCCGCCTACCGCGGCAATGAGACGCCGAACATCGACTGGTTCAGGACAATCGAGTCGGTAGAGCTAACGACTCTCCAGGATGGCTATCAGATCACCTACAACGGAGATGGCTTCCTCTATAAAATGGTGCGCCTTCTAACAGGTGGAGCGGTTCATGCCGCGCAGGGCAGGATCCGCTTGGATGATTTCGCCGCCTTGCTGGATCAACCCGCGGGATTGCCATTCGGGAAATCGCCCTTGTGCGCGCCTTCGGACGGCTTGTATCTGCAAGAGGTGATCTATGCCAAGTGACGCTGCGCCGAGTTGACTTGCATTTTTTCAGATTTCCCGGAGGGTAGCGATATGAAAACGATCACTTTCAACGTCAATGCTTGCCTCGAAACCGGCGGGTATGTCGCACGTTGGGATGATCCTTCCGGGGGAGGCATCACGACCCAAGGCGACTCGATCACGGAACTCGAGGCCATGGTCCGCGATGCGGTGACGGGATACTTTTTTGAACAACCTCCGTTGCCCCGCGTCCGGCTTCATTTCGTCGAGGATCCGGAGTTTGCGGTGACATGCCATGTGACGAAATCGACACCTTGCAGGGCGTGAGTAAAAAGCCCGCTTGTGATGGGATGGTCCCCGAGGCCTCGGCCCGTCCGTCATGATCAATATCGTAACCGAACCCTTCGTTCTTCCTCAACCCAAGTCCGGAAGGCGTCCGAAACTTGCTTGCAGAACGGTGTTCCTATCGGACATCCACCTAGGCACGCCCGATAGCAAGGCCAACGAGGTGGTCGATTTCCTCAAACATCTCCGCTGTGACAAATTGGTTCTCAACGGTGACATCATCGACGGCTGGGCTCTCAAGCGCGGCGGGAAATGGAGCGACCGGCACAGCCGTGTGATCCGCAAGATCCTCAAGATGACGGAGCGCGACGACACGCAGGTGATCTATTTGCGCGGCAACCATGATGAAATCCTCGAGCGTTTTCTGCCGCTGGC
>JANMJQ010000119.1:0-5347 GCA_031371445.1 Akkermansiaceae bacterium | reverse complement strand
CCTGATCACCTATGGCACAGGTTCCGATAGTGTCAGGATCCAAGGTTGGTTCGCAGCCAATGACCGGTCTTCTGCCTTGGAGGCGATCCTATTTGCCAATGGAGCCGTATGGTCGCGCCAGTTTGTGGAAAGCCGGATCGGTGTCTCTGGTTTTGGAGGCGAGCCCTATGTTGTCGATCTCATTCCCGTCGATGTGGTCAATGGGGCAATCGTGAGTTCACCGCCTGCGGTTTCCGTGTTTGAGATCCTAACGCCCCTTCAAACCATTCCCCCTGCACCCGCCAACTAGAACCATGAAGAATTCGCCTGCGTTGGCTTCAGCGATCATTTCCACGCTCGTCCTGCAATTTGGGCAGGTGGTATGTGCCCATTCCTCCGGTGTTGGCGGTGCCTACGACGACCATGGAATCAGCGACCTTGACGAAATGCTGAATCACACCGGCTATTTTAACTATATCGCGCAGCGGGACCCCAATGATCCCGGGCGGATGATGTCTCAGGGAGACAATATTGTGCTGGTCAATGAGGCGGCTCCCAATCAAACGCCCACCGCATCACTGGCTTATTATACATTGGTAAATCCCCATTCGTTCGAGAATGGGTCGCTTTCCTCCTTCAATTTTGTCGATATCCTCATTTCCCCAACGGGAGCCTCATACCACGACGCCTCGCTGGAACAATATTTGTCGGGCTTCACGGTGAATCCCTTCATACATGGCCTTTCGGGCTCCATGGACATTTTATGGACCCGCAACGGCACGGTGGTTCACAAGAATCATGCGTCATGGAACTTTGAAAAGAATCCCTGCGAGCCTTGTGGTGCGGCGGGTTGCAGACTTTCCGCGGAACTCAACTCGATCCACCTGAAAATTCCGCTGGGGGATTTTGCCTTTGGCAAGGAATCCAGCGATCTCACGTTTGACAGCGAAGTCCTGGCAAACCCCGGTCCCTCAGCTCTGAAATTCGCGGGTAGAACCGGTGCCGATGCTTCGACAGTGAACCGCACGAACGGCGTTATCGCATCCGTGATGACCGGAAATTCGATTGCGTCGGTCACTGCGGCGCCGTCTGCCGGAGATGCCAATCGATTTGAAATTTCGTTCACTTACATCGATGATCCGCGACCTCAACCGGCGGATGCCGTCTATCGGAAAGTTTCCGTCGAAAAGATCGGCGCGGTTGTATGGGTGACGGAGGTCGGCAACGGTGCTTCGAGAACTTATGCCTATGCCAATCCGGTGGCAGGCACATGGACCATGGAGGAATCCGGGTTGAGGCGGACTTCAAAGGAAGAGATTCATTCGGATGATCCGAAAGCGAGGATCACCAGGCGCCGGACCGAGGAAAAAGGAGCTGACGACCAGTGGAAATCGATCGCTCTGGAGGAAGTTCATGAGCACAAGTTTCGTTGGGGCTGGGAGGTCGTGCGTTCGATTCTGGATCCGGATGGATCGGCTCTGGCGACGGGCCACGATTACTACGACTACGATGATGCGGCTACATCGAACCCAAGCCTGGTTGCCATGGGAAAGTTGAAGCAGGAAGATTTTCCCAGCGGTTTGATCCGACAATACGAATACTTTTCCACCGATCCCTATCTTCCGGGCTATAGCCAGGTCGATGTCGTCAGAGAAGCCTTTGGGGCATCGCTCGCCAAGGAAACCCGCATTCACAAAAAATACGTCGCTGGCACATTCACCAGCCTCGAAGAGGTCTGGGTCGCGGGATTCATGGTTTCAAAAAAGGAAATCATTGCGACGGCTGGCTCGCGGATTGAAAAGGTCTATCCATCAGCGACCGGGCAGCCGCTGGTGACTACAACAACGGACAGCAACGGCGCTTTGGAAGCCACCTATCCGGATGGCACAGTCCGGAAGGTGATCAACTCGGTTTCCAATGGTCAGCTCACGGAAACCATCTACGAAGGCGTCAAAAATCCAAATGCCGGGCATTTCCTGCTCAACGGAACGGAATCCATTCGGGTGTTAACCCGGTCAGGCGATGTGCAGCGGACTGCGTTGTATCGGATTCACAGCGGAGTTGCTTACCGCGTGGAGGAGCGAATCACGGTTGCCAAAGATCCCATGGGTCGGCCGGAGAGCGTGAATGTTTTTGCCGGTAACAAACAGGGTCCTGTCTATTCAGAATACTTCAGCTATTCCTGTTGCGGACTCGCACAAGAAACCGGCCGGGACGGCATCACGGGTTATCATTACTATGATAGATTGGGCCGCCGCTGGAAAACCCATCGGAATGGCATCTCCGAAGAGACCGCCTGGGATGGTTTGGTCACTCGCTTCCATCGCTTCGCGGAAGGGCTTCCCTCGGCGGCTCCAGGGGCCCTTCCGGAAAATGAAATATCGGAAACAGTCCGCGATCTAACAGGCGTTGAGACTCTCCGTTTGGAGCGATCGCCCAAGGATGGCAGCCTGATTTCCTCCTCCACGCAGACAATCCATTGCCCTGAAGCTGGCATCGGAAAACGAGTGATACTTGTCGGTCCAGCTACCACCGATGATCAGGGGGAGACGGCAACGATCATCGAGGAATATTTCCCGGACGGCAGGCTTCGGGAACGGAGGGGTTCGTTGGTCACCGGTGTGCGCATGGCCTACGCGGTAAATGCCACGGGAGTGATGGAAACCTCTTCAAAAATTTCCTCCACGGGTGCTTCCTTCGAGAGTCGGACCACGCAAAAGGATTGGGCCGGCCGCGAGATCACGACCTTATATTCCGGCGATAAAAATGGAGACGCGCATCCGGACAGCGCCAATTTTTTCTACGATGGAACCGGCCGGGCTATCAAGGCAGTGGACCCTGATGGCGTTACCCGCATGTATTCCCATTCCGTGGGGACGGGAGTGGAAATCGCCGCGATTGATCGCAATGGCAATGGCGTGATCGATTCCACGGTGGATGAAATTTCAATCCATCGCGAGGGAGTGGGCTTGAACGGAAGTGGTGATGTCGTGCAATGGACGGAAGAAGCTTGTCGATCAACTGACGCTCAGGGAGCAGGTGTGGAAGTCATGCTTGCGCGTAGCGAGACCAATGTCGACGGCTTGAACGCGCAGTCTTTTGTGTATGGCGGTGCCCAAACGGCTGCCAGCAAGTGGAGCCGCCGGGACATTACGCCCGGTCAGTGGGAAATCACCAATGCCGCCGCCGACGGGACTTCAACCACCGACCGCTTCCAGAGTGGCCTCCTTATCGAACAAACCGGTTTGTCTGCGGATGACAGTGCCCTATTTCAACGAACCTTTTCGTATGATTCGATGCAGCGCCCCGTTCAGATCACGGATTCACGGGGTCCTGCCACCACTTGCCAATATGTCTCACCACACGTGGATTTGGTTTCAATGGTTAGTGTCGGAGGCCGGGTTTCAAGCTTTGGCTATGACGAGCGCGGGCGGACGACTCTCAACGACGAACCGGACTCGTTGGATAGTAATGGAGCCGTGGTATCCAATTCCCGCATCACCCATTACTGGCCGGACGGCAATGTTCGCGAGCAACTCGGTTCACCGGGATATCGAACCAGCTATACCTATGATGCGGCCCAGCGATTGGAAACGCTGACAACTTATGGCGCGCATCCCTCGGTGACGCGATGGGAATACGATTCGGACCGCGGATGGCTTGTCGCGAAGCGATACAACAGTCCAGCGCCGGGCCAGGGAAATGGTGAGAGCTATGCCTACACCGCGGGCGGCCGATTGAAGACTAAATCGTTGGCCCGTGGTGTGGATATCCACTATTCGTATGATGCGGCCGGCAATCAGTTGGAAATCGAATATAGCGATGGCACTCATCCAGTGACTTTCGGCGAAACCGACCAGCGCGGGCGGCCACACCGGATCATCGATGCTTCCGGCGAGAGAATCGTTGCTTATGACGCTTGGGGTGAGCTCGCCAGTCAGGGGTATCAAAGCGGCGTGTTTTCAAGTGCATGGAGTGTATCGCACACCCGTGATTTCATTGGCCGATTGGCCGGCCTCCGCGTGTTCCAAGGGGGAAGCGGTCTCCCCTTGCATGAAATTTCGTACGGCCGTGATGCAGCCGGCCGCGTCACCTCAGTTGCCAGCGGTGGCAAATCCGCCTCCTATCATTACGATACCCTGCACCAGCGCGTTTCGCAGATCGGCCTCGCCGAGAATGCGATCCCGGTTCTCGTGGCGACGCTCCAATACGACGGCCTCTCACGCCTGGAGAGAATTTCCTATCACAACGGCAAAACCTCAGGTCCGTTCAACCTGCATTCGGACGAACGCATTTACCGAGACGAATTTGGCAATATCGAAAGGATCGATTCCAAGGATGGGAAACGCCAGATCTATCGATACAACGCCGCGGGGGAACTGGCATCGGCCCGCTGCCAGACAGAGGGGAATGCCGTGCTGTCGGGACAAAGTTTTGACTGGTCCTATGATGGAGTCGGAAACCGGTTGAGCTGTGGTCGGGGAGGCGATGTGCAGGGAGATGGCCTGAGAGAAACTTCTTATATCGCGGATCCTTCCCACCAGTATGCGACGATCCTCAATCCCGGGGCGGCGGATGTGATCGGTCTGGCTGCACCAGGCGACGCCGTCACCGTCAATGGCGAGGCGGCATTGCGGCAAGGGAACTTCTTCCATCATGAGGTATCCGCAAGCAACGGCGCGGGCTGCGAGTGGAGATCCATCACCGTAGGCAATGGAAGTAAAACAAAGAGCGGCGCTCTGCTCATCCCACCCGCTGACCAACAACAAGCCTATGACGCGGATGGCAATTTGACCTCGGATGGAATCCGCGCGTTCACGTGGGATGCCGAGAACCGCTTGGCGAAAATCGAAATTCTACCAGCGGCTGTCGCGCGTGGCGTGCCGTATCAGCGGGTCGAGAACGTTTACGATTCGGAAGGCCGCCGGATCCAGAGAGCCCGCTTCGACAGCGCCAGCGCAATGACCGCAGTTGAAATCACCCGTTACCTTTGGGCGGGCTGGCGCTGTTTGGTTGAAATTGACGGCAACGACATTTTGCAAAAGCGCCTGGCATGGGGGCTGGACCAGCACCAGCCGCTCCACCTCGGCGATGGCAACGGCGCGCTATTGTGGACCACGGACAGCAACGGTGTGAGCCAATACTTCCGCTACGACGCCAACGGCAATGTCGTCGGCCTCTCCAACGCCGCCAGTGTGTCCACCGCGGAATATACCTATAGCGCGTTCGGGGAACTCATCGGCAAGCGCGGCCCCTATGCGGATGCAAACAATTACCGCTTCAGCACCAAGCCATTCGAGGAGGTGGGGAATCTATACTACTACGGATATCGTTTTTACGATCCAGTCAACGGGCGATGGCTCTCACG
>JANMJQ010000094.1:0-10725 GCA_031371445.1 Akkermansiaceae bacterium | reverse complement strand
TGGCTGATGCGTGCGACCAGTTCGTCATGAATCGCGGCGCTCATCCATGAGGTCCGGCATCCCAGCGATTTCCAAAAGCGTTCCAGCGCGGCGACCTTGTCACGCGCCGCGCCATCATCGTTGGTGAGCAGGCAGGCGGCGTTGTGGAAAAGCTTGTCGCTCACCGCCGCCAGTCCGTTGCGTTCGGAGCCCGCCATCGGATGGCTGCCGATGAAATCCATCGCGCGTCCTTCCAGCAAGGGGCTGATCTTGCGATGTGGCACGCGCTTGACGCTGCCGACATCGGTGACTAGGCAGCCCGCGGGCAAACCGGCGGAAAGGGCTGCGGAAACCAACGATGCCATCGCGCCGACGGGGACGCAAAGGATCAGCAAATTGCAATCGGCGACCGCTTCTGTTAGATCGCAGGTTACGCCGGTGATGCCGAGCTCCGCGGCGTGGTCCGCGGTTTCCTGCTTGCGCATCCAGGTGCGGACCTTGGGTGGATCATCGAGCGAGGCGAGGGCCAGGGCGAGCGAACCACCGAGCAGTCCGCCACCGAGGATCGTGATGTTTGGAAAGTCCGTTTTCATCCAAAAAAGAGACCGGGTCCTTCGCGCCGGACCCGGTCGGTTTTCCTAACAGGTTTTACCGGGAAATAAATTTTCAGGGCACGCGGAAATATCCTTTGCCAGCGCCGGTGTAAGTCGGGTCCTGCACGAGGGTGCCGGAAGGAATGTCGCGCACATCAACGATTTTGTTGTTGTAGGGACTGAAGACAAAGCCGTCCTTGCCGGGGACCTTGTTCGCGAACTTATAGTCCTTTTTCGTATCGTCCCCCTTCTTTTCGTCCTTGGGTGGAGTGACATTGCCACTGTCACCATCGGGGGGGGTGACGTTGCCCGTCTCCTCCTTTTTGATTTCTTCCTTTTTCTCCTCCTGCTGTTTCATCCGGTCGCGCTCCTCCTGGATTTTCTGCTGCTCCGGAGTCGTGACGGTTTTTTTGTTGCCGGGCTTGTCGGGCATGCGTTTCGGCGTGCTTTCGTCAACGGGATAGCAGGATGCCAGAACGGCACAGCCAACGATGGCGAAAGCGGGAATCAGGCGGGAGGTCATGGCTTTCATGAATGGAGGGTTCGGTGAATTTTGTGGGGAGGTCAAGAACCACCCGAGCTTGTCGCCGGGAATGATGGATGCCCGGCGCTGTCCGTCAAGCAAGCTCCCATTCCCGGATAAGGATTTTACGGGCGCTTCATCAGGCGGCGCTTGATTGCTGTCCTGGATTTCGCTTCAAAACCCCCATGTCGGACAACGCGATCCATACCGTCGGGAAAATCCTGGATCATCCGCACCCGGCCTTGTTCCGCACCGAACTTCCTAACGGAAAAATCATCCTCGCCCATTTGTCGAAGCCGCTGGCCAAGGCCCACGCCACTTTCGAATCCGGCGGGCGGGTCATCCTCGAATTGTCGCCCTTTGATTTCGATCAGGCGCGCATCCTCCGGGCGGCGGAATAAGGGCTCATTTGCCGATGCAAAAGCGGCTGAAAATCACGCCGAGGAGGTCCTCGGTATCGACCCGGCCCGGGATCTCCCCCAGCGCGTCGAGGGCTTCGCGCAGATCGATGGCAGCCAGCTCGGGCGACGAGGCATGCCGGTCAAGCGCATCGAGGGCCGCCCCCAACGCCGTGCGTGCGGTGGCAAGGCTCGCCTGGTGACGCGCATTGATGGCGACCGCGTGTTCGCCCCAGTCCGCGTCATTGAAATGCAGCGAATCGCGGATCGCTTCCGACAACTGGTCGAAGCCCGCTCCGCTCCGGCATGAGATTCGCGCCGCCTCCACGCCCTGCCACGATGGATGTTCGCCAAGATCCGCCTTGTTGAGAATTTTCAATCGCTTCGTGCCCTCATCAACCGCGTCATGGTCGGCCGGCCGTGGCTTCGAGGCGTCTAAAATTTCCAACAGCAAATCGGCGGACTCGACTTGTCTAACGGTTCTTTCGATCCCTTCCGCTTCGATGCGGTCCTCGGCCTTTCTCATGCCAGCGGTGTCGATCAAGCGCAGCGGGATGCCATGAAGGTTCACGACTTCCTCGATGGTGTCACGGGTGGTTCCCGGAATGTCGCTGACGATTGCGCGCTCAAAACCTAACAGCCGGTTCAGCAGGCTCGATTTGCCGACGTTCGGTTCGCCGAAAATCACGGTCCGCACGCCTTCCCGCAAGACCCGGCCCTGGTCGGCGGTTGCAAGCAGGTTGTCCACCGTTGTGAGCACGCCGCGCACCTTGTTGCGCAAGGCTTCGCCGCTCTGCGGATCGATGTCTTCCTCCGGGAAATCGATCCATGCCTCAAGATGCGCGAGCGTATCTAACAGCTCGTCGCGGGCCGCCGTCGTGCGCTTGCCGAGAGTCCCTTCAAGCTGGCTGCGTGCGGCGCGCATCGCGAGGCGGGTTTGCGCGGAAATCAAATCCATCACGCCCTCCGCCTGGGTCAGATCGAGCTTGCCGTTGAGGAAGGCGCGCTGCGTGAACTCGCCGGGGCCGGCGGGCAGCGCGCCACATTCGAGGAAGCGGCCCAGCACTTCGCGGCTGACGAGGATGCCGCCATGGCCGGTGAACTCCACGCAGTCTTCGCCGGTAAAACTGTTAGGCGCCTTGAAAACTGTTAGAATGCCGTCGTCCAGCACCTCGCCCGCCGCATTCTTGATATGACAGTAACGGGCCGTGTGCGAGGCCAGGCCGTTTGCCTTGCCACCACTCGCGCGATCCGCGATCGCAATCGCGTCAGGACCTGTTAGACGAAGCAGCGCGATCGCACCGGTTCCGGGAGCAGTGGCGATTGCCGCGATCGTCGGGCACCGCGCGTCGCCGAAATGTTGCACCGCGGTGCTCACTTCGTGGAGGCCGTGGCAGGCGTTTCCTGGCCGCCGAGTCCGAGGAATTCCCAGCAGACAAAGCGGCTGATTTCCAATTCAGGTGCCGTTGCCTCGCCCGACCATTTCAATTCCAGGGTGACCGTCCGAGTGGTCGGTTTGGCATCTTTCGTGCCGCGCCAGTTGATGATTGAAAGCGCGCGGCCAAGTTCGGAATCGATCTTCACGTTGACGCGGGCACTGTCCTCCTTGTTCGCGGGATCGGCGATCCGGTAGGTTCGCGTGCCGGCAACCGCGCGGCCCTTGTCGGGCACGTCCTCGACGATGAGAACGCGGAACACGGCGCTTTGGCCAAGGTCGGGCAGCTCGACGAAATTCTGAAAGGTCCGATATTTGGTCTGTGCGAAAATTTCCCAATCCAACTTCAGGCCCTCGGGACCACGCTTGAAAAACGCGTAAACCCGCAGCGGTTCCATCGCGAAATTTCCAAGCCGCGCGAGGGTGCTGAGCAGGAGGTCGGCTTCATCGACGCCATATTGCACCTCCAAGGTCGCCAAGGGCCGGAAAAACTCGCGCATCTCCACTTGCGGCGGTTGGTCGTAGATCATCGCAAACAAGCCGCGCTTGCGGTCGTCCTCGGACAATTCATAGATGGAAAAAGCGTCGGCCGGTGTGTCGGCATCGATGATCTTGCTGCCACCGTAAAAGTCCTCGATCTTCGCGGCGAGTTGCGGTCCGTTCATCACGTATGGAACTTTTTCCGCAGCGGTGGTGCCGGCCATGTAGCCGCGCAGCAGCTTGTAGGCCTCCTTTTGCCAACCGATCCGGATGTAGTTCGCCTCCGCCACTGCGGGATCGCCGACGACTTTCTTGATGACCGGCGGTTCGACGTTGCGTCCCAATTCCTTGGAGGCGAAATAAACAACCGCCCCGCCCGCAGCCACCAGGCCTAACAGAACGAGCATGGCGGAGATCACGCCGCTGCGCTGCGGCCTGGACGCTTTCCGAAGGGCCGGCGATTTCGAGGCCTTGGGTTTGTTGGGCTCCGCGGTCTCGGATTTGGGCGGCAGCTCCACCTTCGTCGCGGGAATAACGCTCGGTGGAGGACTCGGGCCCGCGGCTACCTGTGGTGGGGTCGGAGCGAGGCGGCTGGGAAGCGGCGCGATCTCCGGGGTGGGATCGGGATCGCCGGGAGTTTCCGCCTCGGTTCCGGGAGAGGTGATGATGCCGCCGCAATGCGGGCAGGGCCCGGTCGTCGGAGGCAGATCGAAGGGAATGACGATCTTGCCCGTGCAATGGCTGCAGCGGAATTCTTTCTGGGTATTTTCGGTCGCGAATTCTCCCATATGGAAATTACCTCTCGCGAGAAAGTTAAGAAATCAAAACCGATCTGTCAAATACGGTCCCGGGGAGGGAGTGGCCTAATTTGAGGCTTATCTTTTTCCTGAGTGTCAGGGTTCGTAAGTGTTCAAATCGAAGAACATGGCTCTATTTCTGTGGCCAGCATCTTCTGGAGTGAGGAACTGGAAGTGATTTTTTTCGTAAAATCGCAAGGTGTCCTTTTTTCCGTAGGCATCCACCGTCATAATGCGGCAACCTGTCCGATTGTTCGTCGTGAACATCGACTTGAGCATCTCCAGAAGAAAAGTTCCCACCCCCTGCCCTTGAAGTCCACGCTGTGTGCCAAGCCGACCGATTTTCACGGCGGGCCAGAAAGGATAACGCATCCGCTCCGGAACTTCGCATCTCCCCTCGATTTGATTTAGGAGAATCGCGTCATTTGATAGGCTTACCAGCGCAAGGAGCCTGAAATCATTTAAGGGCATCACCAACTCGTAAGTCTCGGACAACCGAAGTTCCCGCGCCTTTCCCGCGTCCTCGATGAAATACTCATTGAGATCTTTTGATCCACAATCAAACTCCCCAACCTTTGGGAGGTTCCGGCAGACACGGAGAAGCAGGCCGTTATCGGCGGAGATCTCGTTTCTGCTCAGATCCAGATTGAAGGCGCTCAAGCAACTGAGAAAGCTTTGGAGTTTCCACGCGCTTTACCGGACGCGATTCGCCCTGTACAAGCTTCTTGAGAAACTCGACTGCGACATCCCCTGTCAACGCGGGGGTGGGTTGGACTTCCAGTGCCATCTGGAAGTAATTTACCAGTCATTGTTGAAGCCCTCAAATTAATATTAATTTTTTTATCAGGTGCCTTTACCCGATAACCAGATCCAAAATAGTTGAACGGAACTCAGTGCGCCGAAAAGGGGCAATAACACGAGCCCCAGGAGACTAATAAGCACGAGGGAAAACAACCGCCACCTAGGGCTGGTGGGAGATTTTGTCTTTTGGAGGACTTGGATTCTCCAACTTCATCCGGCCCCATGGCTCGCGAGCACCGCGTCCAGCACCGCGACACATCGCCTATTCTGTTCCGGCGTGCCGATGGAGATACGAATCCAGTCTGGCAATTTGTAGCTGCTCATCGCGCGCACGATCACGCCTTGCTTGAGCATGTCGCGGAAGACGCGGTCGCCTTCGCCGGTTTTGATGAGGAGGAAATTCGCAAAGCTCGGCACATACTCGAGCCCGCGGGCGGCGAGGGCTTGTTCGTAAAACGCGATGCCCTCTGCGTTTGTCGCGCGGGTTCTTGCCACGTGCTCGTCGTCGTTCAAAGCGGCGAGCGCACCGGCTTGGGCGATGGCGTTTACATTGAAAGGTTGCCTGGCTTTTTCTAACAGCGCGGCCACCGGTTTCGATGCAAGGCCATAACCCACACGCAGCGCGGCAAGTCCATGGATCTTTGAAAAGGTCCGCAGCGTGCAAACATTTTTGCCTTCCAACACATAGCGCAGCGTGTCCGGCGGTGAATCGGGGAACTCGTGATAGGCCTCGTCGAAGACCACCACCACATGCGCGGGCACGCGGGCCATGAAGCGGTCGATGGCAGCCTGGTCCACCATCGTGCCGGTCGGATTGTTCGGATTGGCGATGAACACTAGCCGCGTGTTGGGCGTGATGGCATCGGCCATCGCGTCGAGATCGTGGATGAAATTCGGGTCCGGCACTTCGACATATTTCGCGCCGAAGAGTGTGGCCATTAGCTTGTAAACGACGAACGCATGCTCGGCGGCGATGAGCTCGGCGTCGCGGTTGAGGAAAGTATGGCAAAGCAGTTCGATGATTTCATTCGAGCCATTGCCGATGACCACGTTGCTAATCTCCATGCCGAACTTGGTGGCGATCGCATGACGTAATCGATAACCGCCACCATCAGGATAGATGTTGGATTGTTCGAGCGCCGCATGCATCGCGGCCTTCGCAAGCGGCGAGGGGCCCAATGGATTTTCGTTGGAGGCAACCTTGATGATCTGCGACGGATCCAACCCAAGTTCGCGGGCGGTTTCGTCGATGGGTTTGCCGGGTTCGTAGGCGACGAGATCGCAGACGAAACGATTGGCGTGGACGTCGATGCTCATGACAGTGCTTGGTTCTTCAAAGTGGAGTCAAGCAAGGTGCGGAAGCGCGCGAGGGCATCGCCATAAGTATTGGCGAGCGCGGGATCATGTTCGATGGTGCCGCCCGCCTCGCATTGGCAGAAGACGTGCTGCAGTTCTGTTAGATCGCGGCCATCGGCGGCAGCGGCCACCAGCGCTGCGCCGAGTGCCGCCGAGTTCGAGACGTCAAGGCGTTCGACCGGTGCTTGGAAAACATTGGCGACAATGCCGGCGACGCCATCGTTCTTGGAAGCTCCGCCGGTAAGCCGGATGCGTTCGGTTTTCACTTCCATCCATTCCGAGTGCAGCCGCATGTTGAGGAACTGTCCTTCTAACAGGGCTCGCACTTGCAGGAGCGGATTTGCCCCTGACTCAAATTCTTCCGAGCCTTTCAAAACAGGTCCGCTGAAATCGTGGCGGGGCGTGATTTCCGCTCCGAAAAATGGCAGCATCAGATTTTTCCCGGCGGATGAACGCGTGCTGTCCAGGGCTTCGCGATCGAAGGCCGACCAATCGAGTCCATGCTTGTCGCGCAATGCTTCGCGGGCGAGCGAGCCGTTGCGGAAACAGATCAGCGACATGAAGCCGCCGGCGGGATTGCCGAAGACATGGCCGAAGCCGCCGGGATCGGTTTTCGGTCCGGGCATCGCGGCGAACAAGGTGTCGCTGGTGCCGAGCGAGATCACCATGTTGCCCGGCGTGGTCGCGCCCATGCCGACCAGCGAGGCCGGATTGTCACCGGTGAACAAGGCCACGCGGCAACTGGCGGGGAGCCCGTATTTGGTCACGAAGTAGGCGCTGACATCGCCCTGGATGGCGGTGGCAGGAGCCGGTGGCAGCAAGCGCGCCGCCAAGTCGGGTGCCGTTGCGGCTAACAGGTCGGTGTCCCAGTTGAGTTTGGAAAGGCTCATCAAATTCATGCCCGCGCCGTCACCGAAATCGATGGGCACGGATTTACCCGCCATCACCGAAGCGATGAACGAGCTGACCAGATGGATGCGCGCCGTGCGTTCGTAGGCGGCGGTATCGGTCTTGTAAAATCGCCGGATCTGCGGGCCGGTGAAACGCTCGATGGCGACCGAACCGCTGCGTTTGCACACTTCGGCGGGACCTCCGACGGCGGCGCTGATTTCCGCACATTCGCGGCCGGTGGAGGTGTCCATCCAGATCGGCGATGTTTGCCGGGTGAGGGCGGGCGTCAATTGGCTCACGAGATCGGAGACCGGATCCAGGGCGGCAAGGCGTTGGTCAAAGGTGGCGTCCAAATACACCGAGCCATGTTGTTGCCCGGAGCCCGCGATGGCCTTGATTTTCGAAAGGTCGGTCGCTGACTTCAGCCGCGCGAACAACAGATCGAGCGCGGCGAGCCACATCGCGGGATTGGCATGGACTTCACCGTCATGACCGCCGGGCAGGAAGCCGCTGGGCGATTGGTATTGGGGAAGCTCCGCGCCGAAGTTGACCGAAAGCTGGCA
This sequence comes from Akkermansiaceae bacterium, assembly GCA_031371445.1. Lineage (GTDB taxonomy): Bacteria > Verrucomicrobiota > Verrucomicrobiia > Verrucomicrobiales > Akkermansiaceae > Luteolibacter. Next base: position 2,909 of record JANMJQ010000094.1, on the reverse strand, counting down.
GGTGATTTCTCCGCTGGCTGGGTCGATGATGACCGCTGTCAGAGACTGGGTGGATGAATCCAAGCCGAGATACATGCGCGCATGTTCCGGGCTTCGCCCGATTTTTCCAAGCGGAATGTCGTCATCTCCATCACTCAGCGGGACAAAAAAAGGGCGGCTGCCTTCGCAACCGCCCCTTTAAATTTAGGTCAGATAATCCCGGTGGGAATTAGAAGCCGACGCTGAGGATCGTGCCGACAACGAGCTCGTTGTTGGTTTCGTACCAAGCGGTTGCCTCGTCTTCACCCAGCGCGATCGAAACCAAGACGTATGGGGAGAGCTTGGCGTGCTCGGCGAAGGCCCAGTCCAACGACAGCTTGGTGGTCGACGCCGTGAAGTTGCTGGCGGCGATCAGGTAGCCAACGTTGGTGGAGGCGTTGAGGGTCAGGCAGGAGTTGAGCTCCCAGCTCTTGCTGAGGGACAGTTCGGTGTAACCGTCGTTGCCGGAGGTATCAGGATCGACGTTCCAGAAGTAGGTCAGCTCAGCGCTGGCGAATCCGAAATCACGGGCAACCGAGAAATAGACTTCCTGGTCGTGGTCATCCACACCATCGACGCTGGAGAAGTTCCAGTAGTAGATGTAGCCGACGGATGCGGTGAGGAAACCGAAGTCCTTGCCGACTTCTCCGTAGAGGTCGAGCTCGTTGTCCAGGTTGTTTCCGCTGCTATTGTCGACGTTGAACATCGCGGCCCAGAAGCCGCCGCTGACGGTCAGGCCGTTCCATTCGTTGGAAACGTCGACTCCGACCTCGCCGAGGTCTTGGCCGAGTTCCACTCCGCGGAACACGTACAGGCTGGAGTAACCAGTGTGGATTTGATATTCGGGTGCTGCCTGAGCGTTGCCGGCCACGAGGGCGGTGGCAGCGGCCAAGGCGCCAATGGTTTTGCAGTAGTTTTGCATGCTTTGTTTGTTGGTTTTCAGTTGCTGCATCCTTTGCTGAACCGCAAGGAACAGACAGGACCGAGGCGGAATCAGCATTCCTCGTGCCGTTGAAGGGAGGAAACGGCTCCGGGAGGTAGATATTTAACCTTTCCGAAGTAATGTCCAGCCTTTAATCGGCACGGGGGTTGCCCTCCGCGGCGGCGCGGGATAGGGGGCACCCGGACCGATGGCAAGAGAGAATCTTTGAAATGAGGCGATTTCTCCGCGGCACGATTTCCCCGGATGGGACGGGTTATCAATGGATTGGCCCGGTTAAGGACATTGGCACGGCGGTTGCTTACCCCCGCCCCCGACACCGGAGGAGATGGATTCTTCCGGAGCCGTACCAACTATCCGATCAACCCTGCCTACCATGACCCGTCGACATTTCACTAAAATGCGAGCCCTAACGGCCGCCGCCATCGCGCTCCTCGCGCTCCCCCTGACGCAAACCGCGAGCGCCCAGCCAGCACCGCCACCCGCGGCGGCTACCGCGACTACCGCGACTACCGTCACGGCACCCGCCGCCGCACCGGATGCCACGGTCGAGCAACGTTTGACGGACTTGGAAGCCTATTTCGGCAACGTCGGCACCGGCGGACCCGCTACCGCCCCGTGGACCTCGAAAATCGCCGCCGCGCCCGGACCCGGTCACAACGGCTGGATGATGACCTGCGCGGCCCTCGTCCTGTTCATGACCCTTCCCGGCCTCGCCCTTTTTTACGGCGGTCTGGTTCGCAAGAAAAACGTCCTCAGCGTCCTGGCCCAGTGTCTTGGCTGCGCGGGCATGGTCACCGTCCTCTGGTGGGCCGTCGGATATAGTCTCGTTTTCGGCAAAAGCTTCGCGACGTCGAGTCCCGGCATCTCGGCGTATTTAGGCGGAACTGAATTCTTCTTCCTGAAAGGCGTCACCAGCGCTCCCAACACGGATTACGCCTACTGGGTTTCACAAAACGTCTTCGCGATGTATCAATTGATGTTCGCGATCATTACTCCGGCCCTGATCGTCGGTGCGATCGCCGAGCGCATGAAATTCAGCGCCATCATGGCCTTCATCTTCGTCTGGATGTTTGTCATCTATTTCCCAATGGCCCACATGATCTGGGGCGTCACCGGTCTCATGAACGGTGTCTGGAACCCCACCGCCGCGATCACCGCGATCGACTTCGCCGGGGGAACCGTGGTGCACATGACCTCGGGTTGGAGCGCCTTGATTCTCTGCATGATCCTCGGCAAGCGCGCTGGCTTCGGTAAGGAGAAAATGTCACCGCACAGCATGGTTCTTTGTATGGTCGGCACCGGCATGCTCTGGGTCGGCTGGTATGGATTCAACGCCGGTTCCGCGGTTGCCGCCGACGGTGTGTCCGCCAACGCCTTCATGACCACCACGCTTGCCGCCGCCACCGCGGGCTTCGTCTGGTCCATCCTGGAAAAGGTTCTCAAGGGCCACGCTTCGATACTCGGCATGTGCTCGGGTATTGTCGCCGGTCTCGTTGTCATCACCCCTGCCTGCGGCTTCGTTGACGCAACCGGAGCGATGATCATCGGAGCCGCCGCCGGCATCGTTCCCTTCATCTTCGTGATGTATTTGAAGGCTGTCTTCGGCTATGACGACGCGCTCGACACCTTCGGCGTGCACGCCATCGGTGGAACGCTTGGTGCGATCCTCACCGGTATCCTCGCCACCAGCTCGGTCAATGGCAACCTGACGGACGTCAACACCTACGCGGCGACCAACGGTTTGGCCAAGCGTGTGGCTGAAGGCGGCCTTCTCGGCCAACAACTCATGGCCATCGGCATCACGCTTGCGATCTCGGTCGTTGGCACCGTGGTCATCGCCTTCGTCATCAAAGCGGTCATCGGTCTCCGCCCGAGCACCGAAGCCGAATCGGCTGGTCTGGATATCTCGGACCACGGCGAAGAAGGATACGACTTCTGATTTTCGTGA
>JANMJQ010000072.1:0-12937 GCA_031371445.1 Akkermansiaceae bacterium | reverse complement strand
CTCGGGGACGGTCTTTTCCCTTTTCAACGGCGGGGGTCTTCCGCTTTTATTCGGCAACTCGCCACGCATGTCCCACCCGCCCGCCGATCCCCGACCTTTCAAACGCGCCATTCTCAAACTCAGCGGCGAGGCGCTCCGCGGGTCCGGGTCGCGGGACAACATTTCCCCGGAAATCGTTGACCGAATTGCCCGCGAGATCCAGGAGGCCGTAGCCACCGGGCTTGAACTCGGAGTCGTCGTCGGTGGCGGAAATTTCTGGCGCGGTGCCAGCGCCTCGGCCCGCGGCATGGACCGCGCGACCGCCGACTACGTAGGCATGCTCGCAACCGTGATGAATGCCCTGGCGCTTGAAGGGGCGTTGGAACATCTCGGCGTGTCATGCGTCGTGCAGTCGGCCATCGAAATGAAAAACGTCGCGGAGACCTTCATCCGCCGCAAGGCCGAGCGGCAGTTGGCCGAGGGCCGCGTGGTCATTTTCGCCGCCGGCACCGGCAGTCCGTTTTTTTCCACCGACACCACTGCGGCATTGCGCGCGAGTGAAATGGATGCGGATGTGATTTTGAAAGCAACCCAGGTGGATGGCGTTTACGATTGTGATCCGCGGACAAATCCCGACGCCAAGCGTTACGAAACGGTTACCTTCCAGGAATGCCTTTCGAAACGCCTCAACGTCATGGATGCCACCGCCTTCAGCCTCTGCATGGACAACCATGTGCCCATCATCATCTTCGATCTCGCGCCACACGGGAATCTCTCGCATGCGTTGCGTGGACTTCCCATCGGCACGCTGGTGCATGGTGAGTGATACTGAAGAGATAGTGGATCGTGGATCGTAGATGGAAGAGTAAAGAATCAAATCATCTTCGATCCCCTATCTCCTATCCCCTATCTCTTCCCATCTACGATCCACTATCTACTATCTCTTCCCATCCACGATCTACGATCCAATCTTTAACTACCCATGGACCCTGAAGAAGCGATTTTTGAAGTTGAGGACGCGATGAACAAATGCGTCGAGTATTTGATTCATGAGTTTGCCGGAGTGCGCACTGGCAAGGCGAGTCCCGCGTTGATCGAGAACCTCGACGTGCATGTGCAGGCCTACGGCGCGGTGTCGAAGTTGAAGAGCCTGGCGGTGATCAATTCACCCGAGCCGCGGATGCTGGTGGTGCAACCCTTCGATCCCGCGACCACGCGCGATATCGAGAAGGCGATCCGCGAGTGCAAGCTCGGCCTCAACCCCGCCGCGGCGGACCGCTCGATCCGTGTGCCCATTCCGGAACTCTCTGAAGAACGGCGCAGGGACATGGTGAAGATGATCAAGCAGCTCGCCGAAGAAGCGAAGGTCCGCCTCCGCGCCGCCCGCAAGGAAGGGATGGATACGGCGAAGAAAATGAAAGCCGAGAACCTCCTCACCGAAGACGGCCAGAAGGATTTCGAGAAGGAAGTGCAGGAGCTGACCAACAAGTATTCGAAGAGGATCGAGGATCACGCCGTTGCCAAGGAAGCCGAACTGATGAAGGTGTGAGGAAAGGTTATTTGTTATTAGTTATTGGTTATTGGTGAAGAACAGACGCTCCGCTCTTTCCTGCGCATCTTCCCTAATAACGAATAACAAATAACTTTTAACCCATTTCCGCCTTTTCAACGCCGGAAATTTAGGAGAAAGAGTGACCGGAATCCGGCGGATTTGCGCTTGTTCCCGAGCATTTGATGAAGCTGAACCGCCGTTATTCGGCCGCACTGGCGGCACTAGCCGTCTGCGGACTTGCCGTGGGCTGGCTGACGGGCGTGAGGCAAGCTCCACCGGCTGTGGTCATCGTTCCCGCCCCTGTGGCGATGCCGACAAAACCAAAAGCGGCGCCTGCATGGACCGCAGCCCCTCCGCAGCGCGAGAAATTTCCCAACGGCAACACCCTCGAAATTTTCGCCAGCAGCCAACCGGATGAAATCATCGCGCGTTTTCCGACGGATGAATCCTATGACGCGTTCGTCTATTATCTCGGTGCCAGCAAAGTCCGTGTGATCGATCAATTGGATCGGCTCCGCGCGGTTCGCATTGCTTATGACGAATGGACGGATTTCGTGGAGCTCCTCGACGGTGAGGATGTCGGCGTTTATGACTCGATGCCCGCCGTGCCCGATCCGGGACGCGCCACCGCCAACCATCGGGAAGCGGTCGGCTTTGGCGACGGTCTGCTACCTTGGCTTGGCATTACTTCCGATAACTCCGCATGGGGTGCCGGTGTAAAAATTGCCGTTCTCGACACGGGCGTGGTTGACCATCCGGCCTTGGAAGGCGTCTCTTCCATCGAGGTAGCGCCGGCAATGGATGAGTCAACTCCGACTCAAGGGCATGGCACGGCGGTCGCATCATTGATTGCCAGCCATGATCCGGATGCACCAGGGATTGCGCCTGGTGCTGAGATCATATCCATCCGTATCAGCGATGAATCGGGCAGAGCGGATTCCTATTCGCTGGCAGCGGGTATTCTCGCAAGCGTCGATGCAGGCGCGCAGTTGATCAATATTTCCATGGGCACTGCGGAAAACAATCCGCTCATCGAGGAAGCGGTCTCGTATGCCCTGGATCACGCAGTCCTGATCGTTGCCGCGAGTGGCAACGGCAGCCGCGCCGAACCGATGTATCCCGCGGCTTATCCGGGTGTAATCAGCGTGGGATCTGTCGATGCCAGTGGAGCCCACATGGATTTTTCCAATGAGGGCTCGGCGCTCTCTCTAACAGCTCCCGGTTACGCGATCAACGCCGCATGGCCCGGCGATCGCACCGTGCCCATCACCGGCACTTCCGCGAGCGCACCACTGGTGACCGGCGCCATTGCCGCCACGATGTCCGATGGCAGCGGCGTCACCATGAGCCCGCACGAGGCGGCGGCGATTGTGATGAACCTCTCCGATGAAGCCGGTCTGCCTGGAGCCGATTCGGAATATGGCAGCGGCATCCTCGATCTGGGCCGCATCATGAACCGCGGGATTCCCGGCATCATTGACGTGGCCATCACCAACCAACGGATCCTCGCAAAGGGAGAAGGCCGTCCCAACGATGAAATCCAGGTGACCATCCAGAACCGCGGCACCGTTACCCTGTCGCATGTGCTTGTGGAAACGAGCAGTGGTCTTGCCGCGGCAAAGTTTGAATCAGGAACACTCGTTCCCGGCGCGATCCAGTCGTTCACAACACCGCTTCGCCAGGACGGACGGAACGCGGAAATCCAAGTGACGTCGCGGCTGACACTCGGCCCCCTGGAGCGAGACATCGCTCCGCAAAACAACCATCGCACGGACACGCTGTGGCGCTGAGGTGAGAAGTGAGTTATTGGTTATTAGGCAAAGCAAGTGGTGCGAAGGCCGAGGCGGCGGAGGGGCGGCTGTATAATTTCAAACTTAGCGGCTTCGCGACTACACGCAGTAGATGCAATTCGCCAAGTTCATCGTGTGAAAATCGCATTTCGCAACACTGCGGAGGAGTGTTCGTTACGGCTTTGGTGAAGGTCACCTGCGCCAGAGCTCGTCATCTCAAGGAAATCCCGCGGACAAATTTTGGGGACGGCTTTGGCACTCGCCGTGCGTAAGAACGCCAAGGCTGGATCCCCCGCTCACAGCGCGTAACCCATAATTATATTTTATGATTGCGATCCTTCCTCCGTACCGTCCGGGCGTACCCATCGGGATGGTGCGCGCCGCCCTGTTGCTCGTGTTGCTATTGGCTCTTTGCGTCATGAAACTCCAAATCGACCAACGCTCCCGGGAAATGACCGCACGCGAGTTCCAATCATCCAAACAAGTCATTCTTGCCAGCATCGATTCCGCGGTTGATCGACGTGATCTCGACTCGCTCCTGCGCATTGATCGCAAATACTCCGGTTGCGTGGACGACCAAACGTATCGCGAATCGATCCGTGAAGCCCTCGTCACCCTGGAGGCACACGAAACCGTGGTGGAGCTTGCGATCGCGAGGCTTCTCGACATCGAACGCCACGGCGAGGAACTGAGTGTCCGACCCAACCTGATGAAACCTCAGGTTTCCAATGACCGTTCCGAGCGGAGTCTTTCGGTGCTGCCGCGTTGAATGCAGTCTGCACGAATGCCGTGCAGGAATGAGAAAAGTATGGGGTCATTGGTTTGGGGGCCGCTGCCATTTCCTCTTTATAACAAGGGATTACCGGGTGTCAGGGCCGCAACCGCGACTTGGCGCGGCTACTGCGAAGACAAAAGGAACCACGATGCGTGGCCAACCTGAACCTGAAATTCCATGAAAACATTCGTTTCCAAATCATTTGCCGCCGCAAGCTTGGCCGTCTTCGTCTCGATACCGGCGTGCATGGATCCATACGCCTACGGCCCCGGTGGCGCTACTAGCAGCACTACGGTCACCACCTATCGCCCTGGCTACGAAGTCACCACGCTGCCTTACGGTTACCGCACCGAAACCTATGGCGGCACCCGTTATTACACGGCTGGCGATACTTACTACCAGTCCCGCGGCGGACGCTATGTCGTGGTCGAATCACCTCGCGGCCGTACCTACTCGGATGCACCGCGGCGCGACTATGAGCGCAATAGTGGTGAAAGCCGGGATTATGTGACCGTTCTGCCGCGCGGTTATCGCACGACGACCGTGAGAGGCACGCAGTATTACCAAGCTGGCGGGATGTATTATCGCCCAGAGGGCCAGGGTTATGTGGTCGTTCGCGAACCCTATTGATTCTGCCGTCCAAAAATTAATCACCAAAAATCATGAGCCTTGGAACCATACTTCTTATCATCCTGATCCTCGCCGTCATTGGCGCGCTCCCAACGTGGGGCCATAGCCGTAGTTGGGGATATGCTCCAAGCGGCGGCCTGGGACTGGTCCTTTTGATTATCATCATTCTTCTGGTGATGAAAATCATTTAAAACGCCTAACCGCGTACGCGGCGGTGGTTGCTTCCGGCTTCGGTTCGCCGACCCGGGGGGCAACTGCCGCCGCTTTTTTTGGCCGCATGCAGGCTCGCTCTTGCCAGTCGGCGGCTTGGTCGGCATTTTCCCGCCCATGTCGCGCAATCACCGCATCACCATCCTCGCCGGAGACGGCATCGGGCCCGAAGTCATGGCCGAATCCCTCCGCGTGCTCGATGCGGTCGAAGCGAAATTTCATTTCACAGTCACCCGCACCGAACACCTCGTCGGCGGTGCGGCGATCGATGCCACCGGCCATCCCCTGCCCCCCGACACCGTCGAAGCCTGCGAAAATGCGGAAGCCATTTTGTTCGGCTCGGTGGGTGGTCCGAAATGGGAATCGCTGCCACCCGACATCCAACCGGAACGCGGCGCCCTGCTGCCATTGCGCAAACACTTCGGCCTCTTCGCCAATCTGCGGCCCGGTGTTTGTCTGCCTGCGCTTACTCATGCCTCACCGGTTAAACAGGAACTCATTGCCGAGGGCTTTGATGTCCTCTGCGTCCGCGAGCTTACCGGCGGTGTTTATTTCGGCACACCCAAAGGCCGCGAGCAACGCGATGGCGAACCGGTGGCCTTCGACACGATGGTCTATCACAAGCACGAGATCGTCCGCATCGGCCGTGTCGCCTTCACTGCGGCGATGGGTCGGAAAAAACAATTGCTGTCCGTGGACAAGGCCAACGTCCTCGCATCATCCGTGCTCTGGCGCGAAACGATGTTGGAAGTCGCCAAGGAATTTCCCGAAGTCCAGCTCTCGCACATGTATGTCGACAACGCCGCCATGCAACTCATCAAGCGGCCCGGATCCTTCGATGTCCTGGTGACGGAAAATCTCTTCGGCGACATCCTCTCCGATGAAATGGCGATGATCTCCGGCTCGCTCGGCATGCTGCCCTCCGCCTCACTCGGCAAGCAACGCGACAACGGCCTTTACTTCGGCCTCTACGAACCATCGGGCGGCTCCGCTCCCGATATCGCAGGCCAAGGCATCGCAAACCCCATTGCGCAAATCCTCTCGCTCGCCATGCTCCTGCGTTTCTCCCTCGGCGAAATCCAAGCCGCCGACGCCATCGAAGCCGCCGTCGCGAAAGCCATTGCAGAAGGTTATCGCACCGGTGACATCGCCACCAGCCAAGCGGGTGAAAAAAAGGTCGGAACCAAAGGCATGGGCGACGCGATCCTTGCGGGCATTTGAATTCTCAAGGAGCGTGGGCGTCCCGCCCACATCTTCTTCGCAACCATGAAGAAACTCATCAAACTCATTACCTTGTGGCTCCTCGTCATCGTGTCATCCCATGGCGCGGAGAAGCCGCTGGAGTTCACGCCACCCCTGATTGCGCTGGTTGCTTGAATCCGCCCTTGGTATACCTGATTTCCGAGCCCCTCGAAAACCAGCGCCAATGCATCATAGGCCGCTCCGGATCGGCTCCCCATCATGATTTCCTGCCTCCATCCATTTCAGCCAAGGCTGCTGCGTTTCACATGGTTTGCAGCCATGCTGCTGCTGACCTTGCCCGCCCGGGCATTGACGGTGACCGCCACCTACAACGCGGCGACTGATGTCCCGGTCACATCGGCGGGTTACACGGCGACGGGCAATACGGTGAACATCACCCTCAACTACGCGCCGGTCACGGGCACGGAACTGACGGTGGTAAAAAACACGGGACTGGATTTCATCAGCGGCACCTTCGGCAATCTCACGCAGGGACAGATTGTGGCGGCGGCTTTTTCCGGAACCACCTATTATTTTACAGCCAATTATTACGGCGGGACCGGCAATGACCTCGTGCTCATCTGGGCCAACACCCGGGCTTTCGCGTGGGGGGCAAACACTGGCGGCCAACTCGGTGACAATACCACGACGCAGCGCAACCTGCCCGTCGCCGTTAACGCCACGGGCGCGCTCGCTGGCAAAACGGTGGTGAGACTGGCACACGGGCAGACCCACAGCATGGCGCTATGCTCTGACGGCACTTTGGCCGCATGGGGTCAAAACGATTACGGGCAACTGGGCGATGGCACCACGACCCCGCACATTGTGCCAGCTAAGGTGACCCTAGTAGGCACTCCACTGGCGGGCAAGACCATCGTGGCCATCGCTGCCGGCACTTATCACAGCATGGCGCTCTGCTCGGATGGCACCGTTGCGGCCTGGGGCTATAACAACTCCGGCCAGCTCGGCGACTCCACTCTCATCAACCGCAGCTTACCCACGGCGGTAACGGTATCGGGAACGGGGTTGGCCGGCCGTTCGGTGGTGGGCATCTGCGGGGGCTATTTCTCCAGCCTGGCTCTGTGTTCCGACGGCAGGGTTGCGGCCTGGGGATATAATGCCAATGGCCAGTTGGGTGACACAACGAGTGGCGCATCGCCCATTCCGGTTTTGGTGGCGCTGAACGGACCGCTCTTCGGTCGAACGGTCATCGCCATCGCGGGCTACACGAACCACACCCTGGCCCTCTGCTCGGACAACCTCATTACGTCCTGGGGCTATAACTTCGGCGGCCAACTGGGCGATAATTCATCCGGAACAAGTGCCACGCGTTATTCTCCCGTATCGGTCATCACTTCCGGCACACCGCTTGCCGGCAAATCCGTGCTGGCCGTGGCAACCGGCGAGCACCACAGCATGGCGCTTTGCGGGGACGGCACGGTCGTCGCCTGGGGCCTAAACACCAACGGCCAACTCGGCGACAATACCGTGATCAACCACAACCTGCCGGCGACAGTGACCACGGCGGGCACAGCCCTGTCCGGCAAAACCGTGGTCGGTCTTGGCGGAGGCTTGAGCCACAGTCTCGCCCTTTGTTCGGACGGCACGCTGGCCGCGTGGGGACTCAACAGTTCCGGCCAACTCGGCGACAATTCCGTGAACCAGCGCAGCGGAGCGGTGGCAGTCGGCACCTCCTCGTTACCCGGCGGCGCGCGTTTCACCCGGGTTTTTGACGGATCTTATGCCAATCACAGCCTGGCGCTGGTGGCATCCCCGGCCGCGGCTCCGCCCACCGTCACAACGACGGCAGCGACGGCTGTCATCGCGACAGGAGCGACACTCTCCGGCCTTGTTTACGCCTATGGCAACAATACCGCGGTGTCCTTCGATTACGGCCTGAGCAGCGCCTACGGCACCAACGTCGCGGGTTCACCCACGCCAGTCACCGGCAACACCCTCACGTCTGTCAGCGCCAATCTAACAGGTCTGACGCCTAACACCACTTACCATTATCGCGTCAACGGAGTGAGCAGCGCGGGCAGCACGGCCGGTGCCGACATGACCTTTGCCACGCTCAGCAACAACGCGAACCTTTCCGGCCTGACCATCAGCAACGGCGCCCTGAGCCCGGCCTTCGCCAGCGGTACCACCAGCTACAACGTCGGAGTGAACACGGCACACCTAACATTCACACCGGTCGCGGCCGATGCGAATGCGGTGATCCAGATGCGCGTGAACAATGGCAGCTATACCACCCTCACTTCCGGCAGTCCCACCAGCTCACTGATCCTTGGAGTTGGCGTCACTTCGGTGGAATTTAAAATAACCTCCTCGGATGCCACGGTCATCCAACCCTACACCGTGAACATCACCCGTGCGGCTCCGACACCGGTGGTTTACACCTATAATTCGGCAAGCGGCATCCCGATCACCGCCGGCAGTTATGAAGCGACAGACAACACCGTGGCACTGACCCTCAATTATGCGCCGGTCGCGGGCACGGAACTGACGATTGTAAAAAATACGGGCCTGCCTTACATCGACGGGGTCTTCAGTAATCTGGCCCAAGGGCAGGCGGTCGCGCTGGCTTATGGCGGCAATACCTATAATTTCGTGGCCAACTACTATGGAGGTAGTGGCAACGATCTGGTGCTGGTCTGGGCCGCCACCCGGGTCTTTGCATGGGGCCAGAACAGCAGCGGCCAGCTCGGTGATAACTCGACAACCCAGCGCCTCCTGCCTGTTAGATCCGGAGGGGCACTGTATGGCAAGACTCTCCTGAGCCTCGCCGGAGGGACCAATCATTGTCTTGCGCTGTGCTCGGACGGCACGCTGGTTTCCTGGGGACGCAACTATGAAGGCCAGCTCGGCGACAACTCCGGTGTCGAGCACGACTGGCCGGCGGTCGTGCCAACGGCTGGCACTCCGCTGCAAGGCAGGCGGATCATCGCCATCGCGGCAGGGGGCGGGCACAGCCTGGCCTTGTGCTCGGACGGCACCCTGGCGGCTTGGGGCGATAATCAATTCGGACAAGTCGGTGACAACACCATTACACAACGCAACGTGCCGGTCGCTGTGGTCACCGCAGGCACGCCATTGGCAGGCAAAACCGTGATTGCGATCGCGGCAGGTGTTTATCACAGCGTGGCGTTGTGTTCGGACGGAACCGTGGCGACCTGGGGCTGGAATCAACAGGGACAGCTCGGCGATAACACCAATACCCAGCGCAACAAACCGGTGGCGGTGGTCACGACAGGCACCGCATTGGCCGGCAAGACGGTGGCGTCCATCGCCGCGGGATGGGGGCACACGCTCGCACTTGGCACTGACGGAACCGTGGCCGCCTGGGGTATTATTGGCTTCGGACTATATAGTAATTTGCCTGTGGCGTTCTCTGGCACAGGTGCTCTTGTCGGCAAAACAGCGTCAGCCATTGCGGCAGGTTATAACAACAGCCTGGTGCTCTGCACGGAAGGCACAATCGCGGGGTGGGGATATAATGGAACCGGCGCACTGGGTGATGGCACCACCTCGTCCCGCGACACACCTGTGGCGGTGACGGCTTCGGGTGTATTAGCCGGCAAGACAGTGATATCCATTGCAACGGGATATTCACAAGGATTCGCGCTGTGTTCAGATGGCACGCTGGCGGCATGGGGTGACAATACCAGTGGCCAATTGGGTGACAACACGACGACCAACCGACTCACGCCGGTGCTCGTAAATACCAGCACGCTGGCCGCAGGTGAGCGCTGTGTCCGGATTCCCAGCAGTTCCTATACGTATTACACCCTGGCGATCACGGGGGCCATTCCCACGCCAGACATCGTGGTTTATGATGGCAGCGGCACCACCCCCGCCGCAGCGCGTCAGAACAACGTCGGGAACTCCAGTTTCAATCCGGTGCCAGTCGGCAATACCAGCAGCCCACAAACCTTCACGATTCAAAACATCGGCACCGGGAACCTGACCCCGCTGACCGTGCCCGCTCCATCGGGCGGCAATGCCGGCGATTTCACCGTGAACACCGCTGGCATGGCGGCCACTCTGGCTCCGGGCGCAACTACTACGTTTACCGTAACATTTTCGCCCACGGCAACGGGCACCCGCAGCTCGACGGTGCAAGTCGCGAGCAACGATCCGGCGAAAAGTCCTTTTGTCATCAATGTCCAGGGCAACGTGACCCTGTCCGCCACCTACAATGCCGCGGGCAATGTGCCCGCCACCGCCAGCAGCTATACCGCCTCCGGGAAATTAGTGGACCTGGTCCTGGGCCTTGTTCCGGCGGTAGGCACCGAACTGACGGTGGTGAAGAACACCGGGCTGGGGTTTATCAACGGAGCCTTCAGCAATCTGGCGCAAGGGCAGGCGGTGACCCTGGGCTACGGTGGGAACACCTATAATTTCATTGCCAACTACTATGGAGGTAGTGGCAACGATCTGGTGCTCGTATGGGCCGCCAACCGCGCCTTCGCCTGGGGCGGCAACGGCAACGGCCAGCTCGGCGATAACAGCGTGACGCAGCGCAACCAAGCGGTGCCAGTGACCGCTACGGGTGCGCTCGCGGGCAAAACGCTGTTCATGGTCGCCACGGGCAGCGCCCACAGCTTGGCGCTGTGCTCCGATGGCACACTCGCGGCATGGGGCAGCAACAGCAACGGCCAACTCGGCGACAACTCCACGACGCAACGACTGACACCGGTGGCGGTGACGACCGCAGGCACACCGCTGGCCGGCAAGACGGTCGTGGCCATTGCCGTGGGTGACAGTCACAGCATGGCGCTTTGCTCGGATGGCACACTCGCCGCCTGGGGATTCAACTCCGGCGGTCAACTCGGCGACAACTCCGTGACCCAGCGCTTGGTGCCGGTGGCCGTAACAACAACCGGCACGCCACTCGCGGGCAAAACCGTTGTCGCGATCGCTGCGGGCAGACATCACAGCCTGGCGCTAAGCTCGGATGGAACGATGGCCGCCTGGGGACTCAATGCTGACGGACAACTCGGTGACAACTCGACCACGAGCCGCAATGTTCCGATCGCGGTGACGACCACAGGCACGCCGCTCGCGGGGAAGACCGTGGCCACCATTGCCGCAGGATCCTACCACAGCCTGGCGTTGTGCTCGGATGGAACGCTCACCGCCTGGGGACAGAATGGGATCGGGCAACTCGGTGACGGCACAGGGATACAAAGGAATATCGCGGTGCCGGTGACAACGGCCGGCACGCCGCTGGCGGGCAAAACCATCGTGGCGCTGGCAAGCGGATCAACCCACAGTTTGGCGCTGTGCACGGATGGCACACTCGCCGCGTGGGGCAACAACTTCAATGGCCAACTCGGCGACACCAGCAACACAACGCGGCTTGTGCCGGTGGCTGTGAATTTCGCAAACGGCACGTCGGCGCTTTATGGTAAAACCGTCGTTGCCATCTCGGCGGGTGCGAACCATAGCCGGGCCTATGCTTCGGATGGCACCCTCACCGCGTGGGGGCAAAACAACCTTGGCCAACTCGGAGATGGCACGGTGACGCAACGTTTCGCGCCGGTGCCGGTGAATAGCGCGGCATTGGCTCCGGGCGAGCGGGTCATTCGCTCGGCAGGCGGTACATACGCGGATCATGCGCTGGCACTCGTGGCCTCGGGCAGTCCCGAAATTTCCGCCTTCGATGGTAATGGAACCGGCGGCGCCGAGCGGCAATCCAACGTCGCCAACTTTGTTTGTCCGAGCACTCTAACAGGAAGCAGCGGTGCGGCGCAGACCTTCACCATCCAGAATGTCGGCACCGCATCGTTGGATTTTCTCGCTGTAACGAAAACAGGCGCACATCCGGGTGACTTCACCCTCGGCACCCTTGGCGCGACCACACTGATCCCGGGAGCAACCACCACTTTCACGGTGACCTTCTCGCCCACGGTGGCAGGAGCGCGCAGTGCCGTGATCCAGATCGCCAGCAACGACTCGAATGAAAACCCGTTTCTCATCAACCTCAACGGCACCGCGCTCACGGCCCAGGAAAACTGGCGCAAGACTTACTTCACCGATCCCTCCAACACCGGCGCGGGTGCCGACCTCAACGACTTCGACAAAGACGGCATCGCCAATCTTGCCGAGTATGCCCTCGGCCTGAATCCGACCCAGAACAGCGCCTCCCAACTGCCACAAGCCCAGCGCAGCGGCGGAGATTTCAAGATCACCATCAACCAGCCGCTCGGAGTATCCGGCATCACCTACGGAGCCGAGTGGAGCAGCAGCCTCCAGTCCGGAAGCTGGAACTTCATTCCCGATACCGGCATCCCACCGCAACATGTGTTCAGCGTACCAACCGCGGCACATCCTAAACTCATGATGCGCATTCGAATCACCAGCCCGTGAGCGTGATTCGAAACTGGCTGCGCAGTCGCAGCACGGTGGAATTTCTCGGAGTCTGGGAGCGGCTCAACAATCCCAGTTTTAATCCCGTCGAATTCGACGGGATTAGAATGCAGACCGGTCTAAACAGCTTCGTCCTCACTCCGAAGCAGTGGATCGAAAAAACCGGAGCCGTGGGAATCACCTCCAGCGCAGGCAGATATGGTGAAAAAAGGGGTCAGGTGGGTGAAAACAGGGGTCAGGTGTGAATGGCGCTAACTTAACGCGCTTTTGGGACGGTTTCTGTGGCCTGAAATTTTCATTTCGTGGCGTGGTTTCGTGAGTAGATGATAGTTCTTCGGTCTGCGTTTTCTCGCACGGGGTTCTTCTCGTCGGGGGCGGTGTGGA
>JANMJQ010000059.1:0-24722 GCA_031371445.1 Akkermansiaceae bacterium | reverse complement strand
AGGCTGAAGACAACGCTCGTTCCACCGTAACTCACGAAGGGCAGCGGCAGTCCATCGTTCGGCAACATTGCGGTGGTGACAGCGATGTTCTGGATCGCCGGCACCACAATGACGCAGGTGAGACCGAGTGCTACGCAGCGGTTAAAAACGTTCGTCGCTTGCATCGCGATGCCACAACCGGCGACCGCGATCAGCACATAACAAATCACAACGCCCAGGGTGAAGGGCAGCCCCAGCTCTTCACCGATGACCGGGAAAATGAAATCGATGTGCGCGAAAGTCAGTGTCCCGAATTTTTCGACGCCATTGCCCAAGCCCGCGCCCCATGGGCCACCGTTGCCAAGTGCAAGCAGGGCACGCCATTGTTGCATGCCCTTGTCGAGCTGATGGTGTTCCAAATCCCACCACGCATCGATCCGACTGCGGCGGACCACGTCGTGCATGACATAATAACCCGCGCCCGCCATGAGGGTCACCGCGGTCGGGATGGCATAGATGAGTCTTGTGCCAATGCAAAACATGATGGCACCAACTGCCACCGAGAGTGACAGGGCGGTGCCGACATCGGTCTCGCCCGCAATCAGGATGATCGGAATCCCGGCGATGAGGCCCGGAATGATGAAGCCGCGCCAGAAGGTGTGGACTTCCGTTTGCCAACGCGCAAACCACGCCGCAAGCGCCAGTATGATCACCATTTTCGCCGCTTCCGAAGGTTGGAACTGGCCGATCACCGGAACTTTGATCCAGCGGTTCGATCCATATTGTGGATCGGCAATGCCAGGGATGTAACAGAGCACCAGCAGCACGCAGGCACCCAACAACAAAGCGGGGGCGAATCTCCGCAACAGGTCGATCGGAAATTTGGCGGCGACCACCGCGGCGAAGAGTCCGACTCCCACCATCATCGCCTGGCGGCCCATGAAATGGTAGGGCCCGAAGCCCTTCACCCACGCGCCGGTGCTCGTCAGCATGATCAGCCCAAGCGCGACCAGAGCGGCCACGGCGGCGCAGAGCAGGATCGAACAATGGCGCGTCATCTGTTAGATCAGCGTGGCAGTTGCAGGGTCATGCCCGGGCGGATCTTCTTCGCGTCGCTGATGCCATTCACTTTCATCAGCGCCGCTTGATCGACTTTGAAGCGATTGGCGATGCGCCACACGCTGTCACCGTTTTGCACGACATAGCTTTTACCGGAACTCACGACCGGAGCGGCGACGGCCGCTGCCACCGTCGGCACGGGCTGCGGCTTGATCGTTGGCTTCACCAATTTCGCCTTCGGGGCATTGCTGGTATCGAGCGGCACGGCATCGACCAAGCCACTGTCTGTAACGGCCGGCGTTTGCTTGCGGATCGCCGTAATCTCCGGCGACTCCTGCGCGACGATGCGCTTCGGCGGAATTCGTAGAACCAAGCCTGGCACAATCTCGGCCTGCATGTTGAACGAACGGAGATCCTCTTCATCAACCCCAACCTCCGCTGCGACGCGGGAATAGTTGTCGCCAGCTACGACGACGTGCGTCGGGTCGCCTTTTCCCACTCGTGGCAGATCCGATCGATGCGCCACCGCCGCCGGAGCCGCGGGCATCGCCTTGGCGGTCGCTTCATGCGGCATCCGTCCATCGAGGAATTTCTGATGCACGAAGATCAGGCCGATCGCGACGATGTGGATCAGGAAAATGATCGTCAGCGCCCGCGAAATTTTCGAGCTGCTGTCATCACCCAGCATCGATGGATCGGCAGTGGCGGCCACGCGTTGCTTGCGGTTCGTGACAGCGCTCAGGCGTTTGAGAATCCCCTTGGGGACGGGGCGGCGTTTGACGGGCAGAGTTTGGAATTTCATGGAATTTATCGGAGTTGATTGACGAGATCGCGAAACGCGTTGCCGCGTTGTTCGTAGCCGGTGAACTGGTCGAACGAAGAGGTTCCGGGTGACAGCAGCACCGTCGAGCCCCGCGGCGCGAGGCTGCGGGCGATGTTGATGGCCTCGCCCAAGGTTGTTACGGATTGGGTTGCCACCGCTTGGCCAAAGAGCGTGCCGAGCGCTTGCGAAATTTGGCCATAGGTCACCGCCGCAAGCGCTTTTTCTGTTAGAAGCGGCAGCACCGGCGTGTAGTCGAGGCCCTTCTCCTTGCCGCCGGCGATCAATACCACGGGCCTAGTCTGCGATCGCAACGCGCTCTCGAGGGCATGCAGGTTGGTCGCCTTGGAGTCGTTCAAATATTCGACGCCATCCATGGTGCGAATCAACTCGCAGCGATGCGGCGGCGGCACACAGCCTTTAAGCGCCTCGCGCATCGATGTCAGCGGGATCCCCATCGCCTCACCCGCAGCAAGCGCGGCCATCGCGTTCTCAGCGTTGTGCAAGCCGCGCAAGGCGGTCTCATGCTGCATGTCGAGACAAGCACTGCCCTTGCGGAAGATCATCGTGCCGTCGGAAAACCAATCGGCGGAAGGATCAGTGGTGGAGAACTCCACGGTCTGCGCCACGATCGCGGGAAGGTTTTCGCCCGTGCGCAGCACCGCGACATCGGCGGTGTTTTGGTTTTCGAAAATCCGCAGCTTGGCGTCGCGATAGGCTTCCACCGTGGGATAACGATCCATGTGGTCCGGTGCGAAGTTCAGCCAGATCGCGACAAGAGGATGCAGGCTGCGGATTGTTTCAAGTTGGAACGAACTCAGTTCCAGTGCGACCGCGGGCGGTGGATTGTCGCGCAGGACGACTTCGGCGAAGGGCGTGCCGTAATTTCCGCAGGCGGTGCCACCGAGACCGGCGTGATCGAGAATGCGTTCGACGAGTTCGGTGGTGGTCGTCTTGCCGTTGGTGCCGGTGATGCCAATGATACGGCCTTCATAGTAGCGGGCGGCCAGTTCGACTTCACCGATGACTTCGCCGGCCTGTTGGGAAAACGCGGCGACGTAGCTGCCAAAGGTGTCGATACCGGGGCTCACGACGAGGATATCGCAAACCAAGGAGTGGCCGTCCTCTTCGGTCGCAGCCGGATGAATCGCGACAGCAGCCGGAATGCCCGCGAACGCCGCCTGGTCAGCGCTATCCCATGCCGAGACCCTTGCTCCATGACGCAACGCCAGGGCCGCGGCGGCTTTCCCGCTGCGGCCTATGCCGAGAATCGCGACATGTTTTCCGGTTAAATCCATTTCAAGCGACTTTGAGAAGGGCCAGGCCGAACAACGCGAGCATGATCGAGATGATCCAAAAACGGATGATCACTTGGTTTTCGTGCCAGCCTAACAGCTCAAAATGATGATGGATCGGCGACATCTTGAAGATGCGCTTCTTGCGGAGTTTGAAACTGCCGACCTGGAGGATGACCGACATCGCCTCCATCACGAAAACCCCGCCGATGATGATGAGCAGCAGTTCCTGTTTGACGCAAAGGGCGGTCGTGCCAAGGGCTCCACCGATCGCAAGCGAGCCGGTGTCGCCCATGAATACCTTGGCCGGGTGACAGTTGAACCACAGGAAGCCAAAGCCAGCGCCCGCGAGCGCCATCAGGAAAACCGCGAGTTCGCCGATGTAGCGGTTGTGGGGGATGACGAGATATTCCGTGGCCAGGAAGAAGTGGCCCGCGAGGTAGGCGATGATGGCGTAGGACAACGCAACGCTGATGGTGGTGCCGGTTGCAAGCCCGTCCAATCCGTCTGTTAGATTCACCGCGTTCGAACAGCCGACGATCACGATCGCAAAGAACGGAATCACGAGCCAGCCCAGGTTGATCAGTTCGATCTTGAACAAGGGGAAGCAAATGGCACCAATGCCGAGCGGCTTGTCGCCAAGGCGATAACCCGCGAGGCCGTCGACGATTTGTTGGGGTGTCGCGCCGAAGCCGGAAATTTCCTTTTTGAAATACAGGAAGCACGCGGCGATCAAAGCGATGAGCAACTGCCAGGCCAGTTTTTGCCGGCTGCTGAGTCCGTCGGACTTCTTCTCCTTCACCTTCTTGTAGTCGTCGCAAAAGCCCAGCAGCCCGCAGGCGATCATGGTGCAAGTGCAGACGGCGATGAAGGGATTCAGCGGACGGGCGAAGATCAAGGTCGAGATCAACACCGAACCAATGATGAGCACTCCGCCCATGGTCGGCGTGCCGATCTTTCCACCGTGCAGTTCCGCCAACTTGTGAACCTCGGCGGCGGTGCGGATGGGTTGTCCGACTTTGAGGGAGATCAAACGACGGATGACGCGCGGTCCGAAGGTCACCGATAGCAGGAACGACATCAAGCCCGCGCAAGCCGCGCGGAAGGTGACGTAGTGGAACAGATTGAGGAAGCTGAAACGCTGCGCCCACTCGGCGCCGTTTTCAAAGGCGTTCAGCCAGTAATCGTAAATCGCGGGAAGCATCAGTTGCGTGGGAATGCGGCTAGCATGACTCGTTCAACGGTGGCGGTGCGGCTGCCCTTGAAGAGCACCACGTCGCCCGGTTTCACCTCGCGTGAAAGCCATTGGGCGGCTTCGTCGAGGTCTGGAAAATACGGGGCGTTGCTGGCACCCTCGGCAATGCCTTCCGCACCCGCACCAACGGCGACCACGGTCAAGCGGCGCTCGGCTGCCAGAGCTCCGGTCTTCAGATGCGCGGCCGGCGCGTGCGCGCCTAGTTCGCCCATGCGGCCCAGCACAATGATGCGGCGCGCGCCATTTTCAACCGGCGTGTCGGCCAGCGTTTCAATGGCGGCGGCCATGGATTCCGGGTTGGCGTTGTAAGTGTCGTCGATGACGGTGGTGCCGTTGTATTGATAGCGGCACAAGCGTCCGCCTGTTAGAGCCGCGTTGGACAATGCATCCGCGATTTCTTCAGGGGAAATACCAAGTTTCCAACCTGCGCCCGCGGCCAGCAGCGCGTTGGTGACCATATGGCGTCCGGCCACCGGCAGCGAGACCTCGGCGTTTGGCATTCCTTCGATGACCAGGGTGAAGTCGGTGCCTTCGCCATGAAAGCGCAGGTTTTCCGCGCGAACCAGGCCCCGGCCATTACCTACGGCAATCATCGTAGCACGCGTCCGCTGGCGGAAATAATCGCGGAAATCGCAGGTCGCCGGGAGGAACAGGATCCCATCCGTTGGCAGCGCGCGGGCCAGCATGCCCTTCTCTTCGGCCACAGCTTCGCGGCTGCCGAGAAACTCGATGTGCGCGGTGCCGATGTTGGTGATGATGCCATACTTCGGCCGGGCAATTTCGCAGAGCGGTGCGATTTCACCGGAGTGATTCATGCCCATTTCCCAAACCGCTGCCGTGTGTTCGCGGGTCGTTGCCAAAACTGTCAGGGGAACGCCGATGTGATTGTTCAAATTGCCGCGGGTGGCGGAGACTTTGAACTTTTTCCCAAGCACCGCGGCGGTAAAGTCCTTGGTGCTGGTCTTGCCATTGGACCCGGTGATCGCAACCACCGGAATGTCGAGCTGCTTGCGCCACCACACGGCGAGACGTTGCAGCGCGAACAAGGTTTCGGGAACGACAATCACCGCTTTGTCGGGCGGCATGTTGCCATTCCACTCATGCACCACGGCCACCGCGGCACCGGCTGTTAGAGCGGCCGCGGCGAAAGTGTCGCCATTGAAATTTTCACCGCGCAAGGCGATGAACACCGAGCCCGCTGGCAGGGACCGGGTATCCGTCGAAACTCCACCGGTGATCATCACGGCGCCGTCTCCACACGCGAGATGGACACCAAGGATTTCCGCAAGTTGTTGGGCGCTGATCGGGTTCATCGCATGTCGGATATGGATTGCGAGCGCTCCCTGAGGGCGCGGCTCGCGTGTTTTCGATCGTCGAATTCGATGGTTCGGTCGGAAAATGTCTGGGTCGTTTCGTGGCCCTTGCCGGCAATCAAGATGATGTCGCCCGACAGCGAGTTCGCGACGGCGAAGTCGATCGCTTCGGCACGGTCAGGAATGCTGCGGCAGTTCTTGCCCGTCAGTCCGGCCTCGATGTCGCGGATGATCGCCAGCGGATCTTCGGAACGCGGGTTGTCGGAAGTGACGATGCAGGCGTCGCTATAACGCGAAGCCGCGGCGGCCATCAACGGGCGCTTGCCCTGGTCGCGATCGCCACCGCAGCCGAAGACGGTGATGAGATGCCGCGGGTTGAGTTCACGCAAGGTGCGGCAGGCATTTTCAACCGCGTCGGGTGTGTGCGCGTAGTCGACGAAGACGGTGGCGCCGCCGGCATTGCCCACGTTTTCCATGCGGCCGGGGACCTGTGGCGCGTTGGCAAGGGCGGCGATGGCATCGCGCGGACGAATACCGCAGGCACTCGCGGCGGCGATGGCGGCGAGCAGATTGTAGACATTGAAGCGGCCGATCAATGGCGCGCGGACGAGGAAGGTTTTGCCCTTGGCCGCCAATTCGAATTCCATACCGCGCGGATTCTGACGGAAGTTGTTCGCGCGAAATTCAGAATTCACGCCGAAGCCGAAACGAAGCACCGGCAGCTTGCCATCAAGCGCAACGGCGAGCTCCACACCGCGGGCGTCATCGCCATTGACCACGGCAATCGGTTTTTTGCCCAGCGGATCCGTGGCCAGGTCGTGGAACCAATCGGCCTTGGCCTTGAAATAGGCGTCGAGCGTTTTGTGGTAATCGAGATGATCCTGCGTGAGGTTGGTGAAAACGCAGGCGTCGAAACCGATTGCCGAAATCCGCTTTTGATGGATGCCATGCGACGACACTTCCATCGCCACGCCACGGCAGCCGTTGTCCTTCATGCGCTCCAACAGCGCGGAGAGTTCGATCGAACCCGGCGTCGTGTGCTTGGCGGTTTCGACGGTCTCGCCGTCATCTGTTAGAATCGTTCCCACCAGGCCCGCGCGGTGCCACGCGGTTTTCATGATGTGATGCAGCAAAAAGGTGGTGGTGGTCTTGCCGTTGGTGCCGGTCACGCCCGCCATCGCCATTTCCCGCCAGGGATTTCCGGAGATCTCCGACGCCAGCGTCGAAAGGGCGCTGCGGCTGTCGGGCACATGCAGCCAGGTCACCGACGCGGGTAGATCCAAGGGCGGCGCGGTCTCAGCGAGAACCGCGGCAACACCTGCTGTTAGAGCGTCGCCAATGAAGCGATGGCCGTCGATGCTGGTGCCGCGGATGGCGGCGAACAACTGACCCGGAGCGGCATCGCGGGAGGAAGCGGTGAGTCCACACACTTCTACATCCAGCGATCCGGCGACCGTGACTCGTTTCAGACTGCTGACAAGGTCGCGGAGGATCATCTTTCGGCTTTGGCGATCGGACGAGTGATGGGTTCGGTGGGTTGCAAATTCATGTAAGCCGCGACCCGTGTCGCGATTTTGCTGAACGCGGGGGCAGCGATGGTGCCGCCGTAGCGTGTGACTTTCTGCGTCCTGGGATCGTCGATCACGACGACGCAGACGAACGCGGGATCTTTGGCGGGCATCATGCCCGCGAATGAGACGATATAGCTGTTAGGAATGTAGCCGCCCTTGGGATTGTGTTTCTGGACGGTGCCGGTTTTGCCCGCGACCAGAAAACCTTCGACCGCCGCGCGGGTGGCGGTGCCATGTTCGAGAACCACTTTCTCCAAAGCCGCCCGCATCTGCATGGCGGATTTTGGCGTGAGCACGGTGCTGACGACTTCCGGCTTATAGTCCTCGACGATCGTGCCATCATTCGCGACGAGGGATTTCACGATCCGCGGTTTGCGAAGCTTGCCGTCGCTGGCGATGGCTGAATACGCGCAGGCCAATTGCAAGGGCGTCACACTCGTGGCATAGCCGTAGCAAGCGCGTGAGAAATCGACCTCGTTGTTCGTGTTGATGGCGAGCCCCGAACTTTCACCGCTGAGCTGGATGCCGGTCTTGCGGCCGAAGCCATAGTTATGCAGATAGGTATAGAACTTCTTCGAGCCAAGCTGGCGGCCGATGCTATAGGTTCCAATGTTGTTGGAATGCTGCAGCACTCCCTCGAATGTCAGCGAGCCGGCAGGGTGATCGTCACGGACTTCCACATTGCCGACCTTGTAATAGCCGTTGTGGCAATTGATCGAATCCTGCGGATGGACCAAGCCTTCATTCAAGGCACCCGAGGTGGCCACGATCTTGATGGTTGAACCCGGCTCATAGATCGCCTGAATGGCATAGTTGTAGCCATTTTCCGAAATGTTTTCCTTGAGGTTCAAATCAAAGTTCGGGCGGCTGCACATGCCGAGAATCTCGCCCGTCTTGGGATCCATCAGCACCACCGCGCCGCGGACGGATTCGAACTCGGCGAGGCAGGCATCGAGCTCTTCCTCAATGATTTGCTGGATGCCCATGTCGATGGTGAGCTTCACGTTCAAACCCGCGCGCGGGGGTTTGAGGCTGCCAGAATCTCCAGGCACGGCCAGGCCGCGGGCGTCGCTGAAATGTTCGCGCGAACCATCACGGCCAGCGAGGTATTCTTCCATGGATGCCTCGATTCCGAAAAGGCCCTTCACTTCGGTGTGGACCTTGCCGTCCTCGTCCTTCTTTTCGACTTCACCCCGAAACCCGATCAAATGCGCCGCCAAGGTTGGTGCCGTGTAAAAGCGCTTGTGTGAATTTTCAAAAACGAAACCCTTGATCCAGTGGGCTTCGATCTCGTCGCGCAAGCGGTCCGCTATATCTTCCGGCAGGTCCTTCACAATCGGCACCCAGTCGAGCTTGCTGCTTTCAATCCTTTCACGCAGTTCCTCGCGGCGCAGGCCGAGCGGCCTTGCGAGGATGCTGATGGCATAAGCCAGATGCTTTTCAACAAGTAATTCCGGCGCTTCCTTGTCCAGCATATCGCCCTGCAATGCGATGATGCGATGACGTTGTTTGGTCTCGTCGAGTTGGTTCCATCCGGGCTCGCTGCTCGCTTCCTGATATGCCAAACCATAACTGGCGATCTTCGGGTCCCGCAGGTGAGCTTTGTCCACAATCAGTGTGGAGACCGGAATGCTGCGGGCCAATGGTTCTTCATGACGATCCACGATCATTCCGGTGGGGGCGCGCAGGATTTCCGTGCGATGATACGTATTGCGCGACTTTTCCGCGTAGTGCTTGCGATCCACGAGTTGGATCTGCACGAGCCGTGCCGACAGCACGCTGAGCCCGGCCACAAGGGCCACGCAAAAGACGATGCAACGGTTTTGAAACGTGGCGTTCACGATTTATCGGACAACGGCGACCGGCCGGCTGAACTTCGCGGTATCGACATCTTCTGTTAGACCCGGCGGAATCGGCTTCAGTGACGAGCCGCGTTCCTGGATCTGCTTGCGGATGACGAAGCGGTTGAGGAGTTGGTCCATCCGCATGTCGGTGGTCCGGATGTCGAGGCGGTATTGCTCGACGCGGCGGTCGATGGCGTTGATTTCCCGCGTGAGTTGGATCTGGCGGTTCTTGTAAACCACGTGCAGCACACCGCCGATGGCCATGATGCCGAACGCGAGGAAAAGCGAAAAGAACACCCAAGCGGGCGTGCGGGTTTCGTTGCGTCGGCGATTCACTGAGCTGTTTCGAGAAGCTGGGCAACCCGCAGTTTGGCACTGCGGGCGCGGGGGTTGGTGGAAATTTCGCTGGAAGATGGGATGATGGCTTTGCGAGCCAGGAGCCGGAATTGGCAATCCTTATTCGGCCTTGGTTCGGGCCACGACGGATCGTCGAGGAATGGAGTGGAGTGGTGTTTCAGGAACCTTTTGACCAGGCGGTCTTCCAAACTGTGGAACGTGATGATCAAAAGACGCCCCCCTGGTTTCAACGCTGCGGGTGCTGCGGTGAGAGCGGCGGCAAGTGATTCAAGCTCCTCATTGACGGCCATGCGGATGGCTTGAAACGCTTTCGTCGCTGGATGGGTCTTCCCAAAACGGCCAATGGCCCGCTCGATGCAGGCCGCCAATTGCAAGGTGGTTTCAAAAGGACGCTCGGAGCGCTGCCGGATGATCGCCGCTGCGATCCGCCGGGCTTTCGGCTCCTCGCCAAACTCGTAGAAGATGCGCACCAAATCCCGCTCCTCCCATTCGTTGACGATTTCGGCCGCGGTGCGCGGACTTGATGGACCCATCCGCATGTCGAGCGGGCCATCGCGCATGAAGGAGAATCCCCGCGCGGCCGAATCGAGCTGCCGTGAAGAAACCCCGAGATCCATAAGCAGGCCATCGGCCCGTTCCCCTCGTTGGATCCCGGGGATCTCACGGAGACGCGAGAAGTTGCCTTCCCACGTGGAAAATTTTTCACCAAAAGCCGCCAATCGTTCGCAGGCATGGGCGAGCGCTTCCGGGTCGCGATCGACTCCCAACACTTTGGCGCCGGCCTGCAGGAAGATCTCACTGTGACCACCACCGCCGAGAGTCGCGTCGATGATGAATTTCCCCGCGGCGGGGGCCATCCATTCGGCAACCTCGGAAGGAAAAACCGGCAGATGATATCCGCCGGTTTTGTTTTGTTCTGAAAAATCCACGGGCGCCTGTCCCGACAACCAGCCAGGAGCGGCACAGGCATCCGTTTGATCGACATCACGGCATGCTGTCCCGAGCTCGCCGTGTTGTCCTGATGTAAATTCTTGCGATGGCCGCGCGTCCAACACCCGAAGGGAAGCGCGAACCATCGACTCGAGTGGCGCAGTTTGGAGTTTCCCGAAAAACTCCGCGCGCCCAGCCATGAAAATTTGCGATGGCCGCGCTGACAACCAGCCAGGAGCAGCGCGGACCATCGTTTCAAAAAGCGCAAGAAGCTCTGTCCCGAGAGACTTCACGCGCCCAGCCAAGAAAATCTGCGGATGCCGCCCCGACAACCAGCCAGGAGCGGTGCGGACATCCGTTGGTGAAATGGCGTGCTGTCCCGAGCGCGCCACTTCGTATGAAAGGAGTCCCAATCCCGGCACTCGGGCGAAAGCGGCCGGAGCCGGCTTGCGGACCGCCTCGAGTGCCAGGATTGGTGGGGTGAACAACATTGCTGCTGTTGGGTGTGTGGTGGGTGATGGTTTAGAAAATGCCGAGATCGTCCTCGATCGGCATGTCGCTCTCGTTGTTGAAGAGCGTTTCGAAATTCGACTTGCTGCAGATGGCGAAGTAATTGCCGCGGCCGATCAGGACCACGTCGGAGTCGGCCGCGATCGCCGCCTTCTCGCTCATATCCTTCGGCACGGACAATTTGCCCTGGTCGTTGATGGTCGCTTCGTGGCTGAGCATCGCCAACCGGCCGAGCAGGGCATTTTTTTCGGGTTGCGGTTTGCCACTTGCTTTGACAAGGTTAACCTTCTCCTCGTATGCGCCCTGGTTAAGGACCTTGATCACCGGCACGTTATCCTCCTTTGAAACCATCAGGAAAAATGGCTCACCCGCTTCCAGCCGCCACGTCGACAAGACGGAGACCCGAAACTTCGGGTCCATCTTGTAATGGTGAAAGCCTTTATAGCGTTGGTCGGAACTGCTCACGGGATGGGCCGACTGGTGTGTCGACGGTCGGAAAGTACACGATAGTACACCGGTCTAACAAGAAAATAGTTTAGGTTTTTTAATTTATTCGTATTTCGTTCATTTTCAGCGGTTTAGTCGGCTAAAAAATATGGAATCAGGAAGCGGTTTCATTGAAAATTTGATTAGATCCACCGAAAATCCCCCGATTATTTTTAAAATATCCCCGATAATTTCGAAAATCCGGGTCTGGTGTACGCAAAAACAGGCAATGGACCACCGGTGTACTGAACCTTCAATGATGCGACTTGTTTTCGGCTGCCAGATAGTCAAGCTCAGCCCCGTGAGCAAAGGCCTGCGCAATTTGATTCCCGGCCTGCTGGCCGCTTTCATGGCGCTGCCCTGCCTTGGCCAGCCAACTCTGGACGAACCCGCCAAGAAGGAACTTCCCAAGGCCCCGCCCAACGGAGTGCTCGATGTGACCCGCTTTTTGAGCCGCGATCCCAAAGCGCTCCAGCAAATCAGCGATTCCATCCAGAAATTGGCGCAAGACCACGATTTCTACATCTATTTGGTGGTCGAGCCCGTGCTGATAGCCACTTCCCCCCAGGAATTGGCTGCGGATTACCGGCAGGCCTGGCTGCCCGGCGGCAATGGCCTCGTCATCGTCTTCGAGGCCGACAGCCGGCGGATGGGGATCGGGCAGGACATCACCGGCAATGCCACCGACCCAGGTAATCCGGCGCGCGTGCCGTCCTTCGAAACCGCCGCGATCCTGCAGAAGGTGTATGCGGGGGTGGATCCAACCGAGGCACCGGAGACTTATCTCAAAGCGTTTGTCGGCAATCTGACTGGCGAATTTGGAACTTATTTCGTCCATCGCAACACTCCCCCGCCCTCGTCCCGCTCAGTGAAAACGGTGCTAGTCATCGTCGGCACCGTTTCGCTGTTAGGCTTGGGCGCGATCGGAGTCGGCAGCGTGATGCGTCATTCCGGCATGCACGGCCCGCGCAGTTTCCGCTTTCCCAAAGTCGACCGCCCCGAGCGCCTCGCGGCTCCCTGCGGTGCCGCCGTCACGTCCCGACGCTTTGCCGCGAAGCCGCGGGGCTGAATCAAGGGATTGGACATCTCGCGAATCCACGCGTACGGACAACCGTTCTTCCCACTTGGCTTGCTCCAGTCCACCGCTGGATTCTGAATTCTTCCTCCTCCTTCTGGATTCTGGTCTCTGGTTTCTTCCATCTCCGTCTTTCCCATGATCCGCCGCCTCTCTGCTTTCGTTCTCTTCCTCGCGTGCGCCGGCCTTGTCTATGGTTATGGAAATGCCGGCCACCAGGCGGTTGGCGCGATCGCGGAGAAATACCTCGAAGGCAGCCGCGCGTTGGAAGAAGTCCACAAGCTCCTGAAAGACGAAGGCCTCGACCGCGCCGCCACCTGGCTCGATCGCGCGAAGCTGCCGGACAAATATCTCACCAAGGAGATGAAAGACCTGGTCGCCAACAATCCCGACAACCATTCGTTTCACTATTGCGACGTTCCCTTTCAACAAAAGGAATACAACGACGGCATCACCGGCACCAACCCGCATGACATCGTTCATGTGATGCAGATCTGCATCCATGTCCTGCAAGCTCCCGATGACAACGGCGACAATCCACTGAAGATCCACAAGCGCGTCGCATTGATGATCCTCGCCCATCTCGTTGGCGATCTTCATCAACCGCTGCACGTGGGTTGCAGTTATGTCGATACCGACAATCATTTCGTCGATCCCGACAGCGGTGCCAAAGGCCAGGAAGATGCGGGAGCCAATTATTTCCATATCAAAAACCGCAAGGGGACTGCGCTACATGGCTACTGGGATACGCAAACCGTGAAATTGGCCCGCGATCATCTCGTTAAACAAGTTGCCCCCGCTGAAGACGCTGCTCCCGAAGAGTCGTCCAAAGATCCCGCTGCCGAAGTTGCTGCTGTTAGAGATTTCTCCGTAGTGCTGATGAAAGCGCACCCCAAGGAGCCTGAGTGGAATGGCAAAGGTCCTG
The DNA here is from genome assembly GCA_031371445.1 of Akkermansiaceae bacterium. Taxonomy (GTDB): domain Bacteria; phylum Verrucomicrobiota; class Verrucomicrobiia; order Verrucomicrobiales; family Akkermansiaceae; genus Luteolibacter. The sequence goes on along the minus strand of JANMJQ010000059.1, from coordinate 11,303 downwards.
TCGATACCTGGCCCGTGCAATGGGCGACTGAAACCCTTGGCTTGTCGAAAATCTGTTTCGAAGGCATCACGCCAAGCGACCGCTTTTTCGTGGAGAAAGATGACAAGCACCCCGATCGCGAAGCGCACTTCGAATGGGTCATCACCCTGCCATCCGATTATCCGGACAAGTCGCGGGATGTCGTCGAAGTGGAATTGTCCAAAGCCGGCTACCGGCTGGCCCTATTGTTGAAAACGATCTGGCCGGATAAGAAGTGAGTGACAAAGTGGCTGGAGCATCCTGCTCCAGTCTGTTGCCGGGGCGTCTCGCCCCCGGGTGATTTTCCAAGGATCAGTCGTGTTCATCCGCGGTTTGGCCCTCACAAATCAAAATTCAAAAATCCTCAATCATCATTCTTCAATCGGATCCGTCCCCACAAGCCTCGCATTTGCGCTATTTTCGGCGGAAGATAATATAATGAATGAATGCCGTGGGAGTAGGCGTCCACGCTCCTTAGTTGCCTAGCTTTTCAGGCTGTGCGATCACCTTGTCCCGGTGTCCATCCGCATTCCGCCGGCGAATCGGCAGATGATGAGGCATCACCGCGGAGAACAAATGCACCAGTGGATAGGCGGCGAGCGATAGCAGCACGCCCATGGTGATGAAGCCGACGATGAAGTTGCTCGCCGAGACGACACCGATGCTGGGAAGATCGAATTGCACTTTCGCAAAGAAGTGCGGGATGGGCAGCGAGCAGACGTCGATCAACCACTGCCCGAGTTTGATCTGCGCGGCCCAGATCGGGAGGTTGGTAAGCGGATTGCTGAGGAAAGTGACGGCCATCGCGATCGGCACGTTCGCCCTTGCCCGCATCGCCAGGACGGCGGCGAAGATCGACTGCGGAATGAGCGGGATCATTGAAAAAAACAGGCCTATCGCCATGCCGTTGGCCACGGTGTCGCGGCAGGGCACCCACAGGCTGCGGTTGAACAGCGGCTTGGTCAGCTTCCGCCACCACGGCCGGTGACGGAGCCGTCGGTGCCGCAGCGTGCGGAAGGCCCGGCGGACCAATCTGAGGTATTGGGCTTTCATGATCGCGGCATGGCCCCTCAAGATTCGCTCGGACGGAATCGAATCAACCGCAAATGCCTTGCGCACGTCGATTGCGTTCAACAGCTTCCTCCGCGACAACATCATGCAACCTTGGCAAGCATTCGTATTGGGCATCATCGAAGGAATCACCGAATATCTGCCGGTCAGTTCGACGGGCCATCTCATCGTCGCGCAGCGGCTGATGCATATCGGCACCGGCGGCCCCGAGGCGAAAGCGGCGGCGGATGCCTTCGCGGTGTGCATCCAGGGTGGCGCCATCCTCGCGGTGCTTGGCCTGTATTCAAAACACGTTCTGCAAATGCTGCGTGGTGTCCTCGGCAAAGACCCTGCCGGCCTCAAGCTGGCGATCAACGTCGTTGTCGGATTTCTTCCCGCCGCGGTGCTCGGCATTTTGTTGAATCATTGGATCAAGGATCATCTCTTCGGTATGTGGCCGGTGGTGACCGCGTGGATCATCGGCGGCATCGCCATCCTTGCGACGGCGGCATGGAGAAAGAGCCATCCGGTTGAGGAAAAGGGCAATGGCCTCGGCGCGCTGAGCGTAAAGATGGCGTTCGTGATCGGCCTGCTGCAATGTGTGGCGATGTGTCCCGGCACCAGCCGCAGCCTGATGACAATCTGCGGCGGCCTGCTCGTCGGGTTGTCGGTGCAGGCCGCGGTGGAATATTCATTTCTGTTAGGCGTGCTCACTCTAACAGCCGCGACCGCGAAGGATGCGATCGACAAGGTCGATGGTCTTGGCGAGCAATATCATGTCCTCTTCGGCGGCACCAAATTGATGGCGCACCAATACGGCGTGCTGCCCATGGTCATCGGTGTCGCCGCCGCCGCGATCTCAGCGGCGCTCGCCATCAAATGGCTGGTCGGCTATTTGCAAAGCCACGGGCTTTCGATCTTCGGCTGGTATCGGATCGCAATCGGTGTGGTCATCGGCGCGCTGATTCTATCCGGGTGGCAAATCATGCCAACGTGAAGAGATAGTAGATCGGAGATCGTGGAGATTAAGATTGGGTGTGGCCATTTCCAGAGGCCCACGGGGCCGATCCATACCAGCATGGGCCAGCGGCCCATGATTGTTTCGCGCAGCTAAAACACGCGCAAGCTGGAGACGCCGATTTCAAAACAACCTTCATCGCAGCGCGCAACGAAGGCGCTGCTGGCAAGTTTGGAGTGTTAGCGACGCCGCCAGTTCGCGCGATTTCGCTTCGCGATCAGATCCCGGGACGGCGGTCGTTCCTCCCTTATCCCGGGCTAGGATCAATTGTCCCGCTGGGACATAGAAATTTCTTCGCTCTCAACCATCAACCATCAACTTCTTCTCAGCACAACCTCACCATATCTTTAATAAACTGCCCCCAGAGAAAAAATAGTCCGCGCTTGGAATAGCGGAAGTGGCCGTCGCCGGTGAGTTCGATGATGCGGGCGTTGAGGTTGTGTTCCACCTGCTTGCGCATTTCCTGTTCGATCGCGTCCTCGATTTCCTCGGGGTCGGGCATGCGCAGGCGGTCCGCCGGGATTTTCACGCGGTCGAGGTAGTTGTGGTGATCGGCGAGGATTTGGTGGAAGCAGCTCTTCTCGCAGGGCACATGGTTCCAGCGGACATTTGGCGGGCACTGCAGGGTGGGAGCGAAGGGAAAATTCGTCGTGCGCCAGATGCGACCTTCGTCGTCGTGTGAGGTGACCGAGATGAAGGCAAAGGCGACATCGCTTTGTTCGCAAAGACAGACCGCGGCAACGGCACGTTCCTCGGGATGCCAGAACAGTTGGAAAAATTGCTGCATGCCTGCCCATTCCCATCCGCAATCCGAGACATGGTCGAAACCCGCTTCCTCCATCGCCGCGGCGGCTTCGGTGGCGTTGGGGAAAAACGATGGATTCGGCAGTTCACGATGCCGCAGCCGGTTGTTGAGCGGGAGTTTCATCCGGCGGATGCGCGTCAGCAGTTCGATCCAGGGCAGGAAAAACCAGACCGCCACCCCGGCGAGGCCGCCAAGAAGGTAGCCGGTGGTGAAATAGAGCATGCAGAAGGTCGCCGCCAGGAACGTGACCGCGCCGACTTTCCGCACCAGGTTGGAGCGGGTGGACCGGAGTGCAACGGCGAGCACGAGCAAGCCGAGGACAATTAAAAATTCACGCATGGGGGTGGGTTCGGCCGAGAGGCCTAAAATTGCTCCTCTATGAGTTCCACCGCTGCTTCAACTCCGCAAGAGCATGTTTTTCTCATTCGCGTTATACCCAGGCCCGTTCCAGCAACTCCCGCAGCCGCGCCGGGTCGGTCGCGCTGGTTTTTGCGACGAATCCCCGGGCATGGGCGAAGTGGACGTCGTCGCAGCCGGTGATCCGGGTGAAATCCAAGCCCGGATGGTCATTGTGACGCGACATCCCAAAGCCCGGCCCGCGCCGATCCGGATAAACGAGCCCCACCACATCGCCGGCCTCCGGATGTTTCTCCACGAAGCGCGCGAGGCTGGCCGAAGGATCCTCGGCCAAGGCCTCGTTGCGTGGCATGAAAGCAATACGGAATGGACCGCGCGGCGATTCGATTTGCCAGAATTCCATGACGTCCCCGATGTAGTTCAGCCGCGCCCGCATCGTGTGCAGATAACCTAACAGATCGTCGCCGATCCAGCGCATGAGCTCCCACAACGCTTCACCGGCTTGCAGTTCCGAGAGTGCGGAAAAGCGCCGCAGCATGGTGGTATCGATCGGCGAGTTGAGTTTGAACAAGGTGTTGCGATCCACTCCCAGCCAACGCGCGGTTTCGATCGGCCCGCGGGTGTCGAACCACTCCGTGGCTTCGAGCCAGTCGCAGAATTCGCGGGCGTCGTCATAAACGCCGAGATTCTGCAGCACGAGGCTCAGTGAACAAACCGGCGGATGGTCTTTGGGAAACTGGTGGTGGTCGAAATTTCCGCGCGCGGGATCGTGCTCCCCGCCGACATCGACAACGGCGGTCGCCGGATCGTCGAGGTCCGCAGGCCCCGGTTCGCGGCGCACAATCGGCGCGCGATGCACGGACACCAGCACGCAGCACGCAAGGAACTCGTCCTTATGCGCGCCGCCGGGATGGGTGAGGATTTTGGAAATCGAACTCATGTGAAATCGTTTTGGTGCCGCACCTTATGGAGCGGGAACGAGTTGGAAAGAGTTTTGCGCCACCCAAACATCGGCTGCAACGACCGGAGAGCAATGGCCAAACGCCCAACCGATGCGGCCGCGGCGTGCCTGTGGGGCATTTTTCCATCGAATCCCGCCTTGCCATGGCGGGAAATCGCGTGCATAGACCCGCCCCCTCGCTGCGGAGCAACCATTTTCCCAATTTCGCCATGTCTCTCAAAATCCGGAACCTCGCCATCATCGCCCACGTTGACCATGGGAAAACCACCCTCGTCGACCAACTCCTCCAGGCCGGTGGCACTTATCGCGAAAATCAGGCTACCACCGAACGCGCGATGGACTCGATGGACCTCGAGCGCGAAAAGGGCATCACCATCAAGGCGAAGAACACGTCGATCCATTGGGAAGGTTATACCATCAACATCGTCGACACTCCGGGCCACGCCGATTTCGGCGCAGAAGTGGAACGCGTGATGAAAATGGTCGATGGCGTTTTACTTGTCGTCGATGCCTCAGGTGGTCCCCAGGCGCAAACCCGTTTCGTGCTCCGCAAGGCGATGCAGGAAGGATTGAAGCCAATCGTTGTCATCAACAAGATCGACCGCCCGCTGGCAGACCCGCTCAAAGTGCATGACCAGGTGCTTGAGCTTTTCCTCGATCTCGATGCCGACGAAGAACAATTCAACGCGCCGTTCACTTATGGCTCGGCGCGCGACGGCTATTTCATGGATCATCCGGATGACGAGCGGAAGGATTGCATTCCTTTGCTCAAGAAAATCGTCGAGTTCATCCCCGAACCCAAGGCGGATCCGGATGCTCCATTCCTGATGCTCGTTTCCAACATCGAGTGGGATGACTACGTCGGACGTGTTGCGATTGGCAAGGTGCTCGGTGGCAACGTGAAGAAGGGTGATACCGTTTTCCTCCTCCGCCAGGACGGCACGAAGGTGCAGTCGAAGGTGATGAAGACCTTCACCTACTCCGGTCTCGCCAGCTCCGACTCCGAAGGTTGCGGCGCGGGCGGCATTGTTGGTATCGCAGCCGGCATCGAGAACATCGAGATCGGTGAAACCATTGCCGGTGACGGCGATGTGCAGCCGCTGCCCTTTGTCGCGATCGATCCACCGACGGTGTCGATGCAGTTCTCGATCAATGACGGGCCTCTGGCAGGCAAGGAAGGCAAGCATGTGACCTCGCGTGCCATTCGCGAGCGCTTGATGCGCGAATTGAAGACAAACATTTCGATCACGGTCGAGGACACCGATCTTTCTGGCGTTTTCAACGTCTCGGCGCGCGGTGCGATGCAGATCGCGGTGCTGGTCGAGCAGATGCGCCGTGAGGGCTTTGAGGTTCTCGTGTCGCGGCCAGTGGTGATTTACCGCCGCGATGACGCGGGCAAGGTGCTTGAGCCATTCGAAACGCTCTACGTCGAAGCGCCGGGCGATTACACGCAGGGCATTTTGAAAATTTTGATGAACCGCAAGGGGCTGATGGAGCACATGGACACCGAGCCTTCGGGCCGCACGTTCATCCAGGCCGTTATCCCAACCCGCGGGCTGATCGGCTTCGAAACCGAACTGGTCAACCTGACATCCGGCCATGGCATCATGAGCCACTTGTTCAAGGAATACGCGCCGCATGCCGGTGAAATCCAGAACCGCACCACCGGCACCCTGGTCTCGATGGACTCAGGCACGGCCACCCCGTATTCGCTGCAAATGCTCGAAGACCGCGGCGTGTTGTTCGTTGCTCCGGGTGATGCGGTTTACGGCGGCATGCTCGTTGGTGAAAACCCGCGCGTTGGCGATTTGCCGGTCAATCCGGTGAAAGAGAAGCACCTCGACAACATGCGCTCTTCGGGGAAGGACAAGACGTCCAAACTCACACCGCCTGTTAGATTCTCCCTCGAGCGCGCGATCGAATACATCGACTCCGACGAGTTGGTCGAAGCGACGCCGCAAAACATCCGTCTCCGCAAGCGCATCCTCGACGCCAGCGCCCGCAAGCGCGCGTCCAAAGGAGTGACGGTCGAAGACCGCAGCACCCGGGGTTAAGGAGAAGGGGCACCTACGCCCCTTCACGATAAGGAGCCACGACACTCTTGTCGTGTCTTCAACGTATTTCGTCTTTCTCCCGCTCTCGAAGAAGGACAAGAGTCGTTGCTCCTTAAGTTTGAAGAAACGACAGGAGTGTCGTTGCTCCTTAGTACCCGTTCGCGATCGTCGAGACCAGGGCCTCGCCGGCACGTTCCAAAGCTTCAGGCAGCGCGTTGTTGCGGGCGGTTTGGAGATTCGATGCAACGAACAACTGGCTCGTCCCCTCGGAGCTTCCGTTCGCCAGAACTTTGGTGGGATTTTTCGCGTCACGCAGCGTCCAGTCGATGGTCACTGTGTTTTCGAGTTCCTCGGGCAGCATCGTGTCGAAGCGCGTGCCCCGGATGGCCGAGTATTTGATCTTGCTCAGCTTGCCTTCCAGAATCGCATCGGCGTTGCTGCTGCTGCCGATGCGATAAGTGCCGTCCTGCACGATCGCATTCGCCACCGCCGAAGTCGCGATGGCTTCGGCGCGCGGGTGCAGCGTGAGGTTGGTGAACATCGGCACCGCGATCGTGTTCACATGTGCCAATGACGCCGGCTTGCTGGCGCCAACATGATAGCCGACGCATGAAACGGACAACAACAGCGGCAGGACGTATAAAAATTTCATGGGGTCAAGCCGATGGAAAAAAATCACTCGCCCAGTTCCTTCAAGCGCGCGCGGGCCTTGTCATGCAACTCGCCGGATTTCGTGCGGTTCACAATGTCGCGGTAATAGACTTTCGCGGATTCAGTCTTGCCGGTTTTCTGATAGAACTCGGCGATGTCATAGGACTTTTGGAAATCGCGTCCGCCGAGATTGGCTGACAGGCGGCGGGCCTCGGCATTGCGCGAGTGACCCGGGTATTGGAGGAGATAGTCATCGAACGCTTCGCGGGCGAGATCGATGTTCGCTTGGTTCTGGTTCCCGCGGTCGGCGTCGGCTGTTAGAACGAGGCCAATCCTGAACAACCCTTCCGGGGCTTCGCTTGAGCCCGGTTGATCCCGCACAAGCTGGCGATAGGCTTCGATCGCTTCCTTCGACTTCTTCTTTTCCTCATAAAGGCGGCCGATGGTGAACTGGGCCTTGGATGCGATGGTCGACCGCGGCGCGTTGTCGCGGACCTTGCCGAGCATTTCGACGGTTTTCTCCAGCGAGAGTTTGGTCTTCATGCCGAGCATGCTCGACTTGATGTCACCATCCGCCGCGGATTGCGCCATGGCGACCTGGCGGTTGAGCGCGGAGGTGTAGAGATTGCTGCCCTGGAAGCGGGAGAGGAACTTGTCGTAGGCGTCGAAGGATTTCACGATGTCACCCTTCTGCTCCAACAACTGCGCCTGGCGATAGCGGGCCTGCGCGGCGGACGGAGCGAACGGATAACGCGTCGCGGTTTCGTCGTAGAGTTTGATCGCCGAGTTGGCATTGCCGGAGTCATCGGCTTGTTTGGCTTTTTGATAGAGCGCTTCGCCTTGGTCCGCCGCTGCTCTGGTGTTGCCAGCCAGGATCGGCATCTCCGCGTCATCACCGCAGGAAACCAAATGAAAGGAGCAACCCAAAATCGCAGCGACGGCAATCAACCGATAGGACATGGCCTGAGCATAGGAGCCCACCCTCACTGGGGAAGCGCAAAAATCGCGGCCGCGGAGCAAGCGCTCATTTCCCCAACTCGCCCGCGCGTTTGGTCGCCGCGGCAACCGCTTCTATCAGCGCGGATCTCAAGCCATGGGTTTCAAGGGCAGCCAGCCCGGCGATGGTGGTGCCGCCGGGCGAGGTCACCATATCCTTGAGGACGGCGGGGTGCTCGCCGGTTTCCATCACCATGGCCGCCGCTCCCAGCACGGTCTGCGCGGCCAGTTTCAATGCATCCGCCCGGGGGATTCCCGCGCGCACGCCACCATCGGCAAGGGCATCGATGACCACATAAATATAGGCAGGTCCGCTCCCGGAAAGACCCGTCACCGCGTCCATCAGCTTTTCCGGCACCTGCACCGCCAACCCCACCGCTCCTAACAAGGATTGCGCGGTCGCGGCATCGGCGGAAGTCGCGTTGCTTCCCAGGCAGAATGCGGCCGCGCCTTTGCCGACCAAGGCGGGTGTGTTGGGCATGGCGCGGATGATGCGGAAATTTCCGGGTGCCGCCGCTTCGAGGGCGGCCAGCGTAACTCCGGCGGCGATGGAAATCAGCAGGCGGCCGCTGCCATCGGAGAGCGTCGCGATTTCCTTAACCGCGGCTGTTAGATCCTGTGGCTTCGTGCAGAGCAAAATCACATCGCAGGCGGCCGCGAGGGCAGGGTCCGCACTGACGGGGGCATTCGTGGCAGCGGCAAAACTTTTTCGCGAGGCTTCGAAGGGATCGCAGCCCGCGACATCGCCCGCCGCCACGACGCCGGCGCGGATCGCGCCCTGGATCAAGGCCGTTCCCATTTTCCCGCAACCGATGACGCCAAGCTTCATGCGCAAAGGCTAAGCGTCCGCACACGCGTGATGCGAGCGTCATTTTGCTTGGAGGGATGGCTGGCGCGTGGCCAACTCGCAGCATGAATTTGCGTTGGATGATCGCCTTGATCGCAGGTTGTGCCATTGGCGCACCGGAACCCGACAATAAGCCCGCGGCTCCTCCGGCTGAAATCAAAATCCCCGACGTGGAGGCGGCGATCCCGGCGGCCGTGAAAGCCCTGAAGGAACCGGCGATGACCGATTTCCCCGGCGGCATCCGGATGGCGGTCACCGCTGCGACCGACTCGGCACAGGCGCACGTCAACCAAGGCATGAATCATCTGCACGGCGGTTGGGAATTCGAAGCGAGCCGGCATTTCGCCGCGGCCATGCGCGAAGATCCTGAGTGCTTGCTCGCGCATTGGGGAATGGTGATGTGCCTGCTCTCGCCATCGCCCGAAACCAACGCCGCCTCCAACGCCGCGATAACACGGATGATCGACCTTATCTCACGCGGCGCCGGCAGCGAGCTTGAGCGGGGTTACGCGGCAGGCCTGGCGAAATACATCGAAGAAGGTCCCGGCCCGGCTGCTGCGACGTTCCGCGATGTTGCAGCCCGTTTTCCCAACGACATGCAGGCGGCCATCTTTGCGGCGCTTTTCGGCAGGACGGGATACGACGAAACTGGCAACGCCACCCCCGACCAGGAAGCCGCGGAAAAACTATTGCATGGATTGATGGAAAAAAATCCGGACAGCGTGGTCCCTCTGCATGCTTATCTAACAATTCGCGCGGAGGCTCCTGAGCTGCATTCCACGCTCGAACTGGCCCGCAAACTCTGTCAGGCTTCGCCTTCCTATCCACCGTACCAGCATCTGTTAGGTCACTACGAATGGCGCTCCGGCGAACATGGGCGGGCCGCGAAAGCCTTCGGGCGGGCCGCTTCGTTTTATGAAAAGTGGATGCGCGAGAGCAGCGCCACCGTCGCCGACTGTCCGGAGTGGGTGAAGGCGGAGTGCTACCGGGTGATCTCCCTCGTTTCAAAGGGCGACCTCGAAACCGCATCCGCCGCCGCCCGCCAAATCGCCGGGACAAAAATCCCCAAGGGACGGGTCGGCTCGCCGGGTGGAAGGATCCTGCTGTGGGATGGAAAAACCCTGCCCGCCCGCGTCCTGCTGCGGCCCGGCTCCAAGGCCACACCTGCCGACGCCCTGGCATCCCTGCCTGATCCCGCGGAGATCAAGGACACCCGCGACAAATCGCTGGCCTATTGGTGGATCGATGGCCTGCGCTTCGCCCTTGAAGCGCGCCGGCTTCTCGATGCAGGTGAAACCGACGAAGCCCGCGCCGTGATCCTGGCTTTGACCAAACATGGCGAAACCATGAGCCAGACGCAGGGTGCCGCCAGCGCCAATGGCGAGCGCTCCGCATGGACCCGTGCCTTCCGCGCGCTCGAAGTCCTGGCGAGCGACCTGCAGGGCCGCCTCGCGATGGCCGGCCCCAAGGAACGCAGCGGTTCGGCCTACAATTGGTTCGCTTCCGCCGCCGACCGCCAGCTCCCGGCCCCTTATCTCTATCCGCCGATGATTCTCACTCCGATGTCGATGCAACTCGGCTCCTACTATCTTCTTGCCGACAAACCCGCGGAGGCGATTGAGGCCTACGAGCGGGCGAATGAGTCATTTCCCAATGACCTGCAAGTCCTCATGGGCCTGAAAAAAGCCTGCGAAGCCGCCCACAACGCGGAGAAACTCGCCAAAACCGAAGCCCAGATCGCGGAACTAAAGAGCCAGTCGGCGGAGCCGTAACTCAAGGAGCGTGGGCATCTGGGGCAAATTTGGAGGATATAAGATGCAGGCGGGACGCCCGCGCCCCCTTGAAAAAAAGAGGCCGCCGGGGAGTCCCTTCCCCGGCGGCCGAAATCGTCTTACCTTCACCCACACCCGTGGAATCAGTCAGACAACCATGCTGTTTTACCCTTACATTGAAGCGCGATGACTCGCACTTCATAAGGTAAGACATTCAAATTTACCTTACGTTCAAATATTCTTAAATCAAATGCGATCTTCCAACTTTGGCACTTGGAAAGCCCCCGCTGTTTTCCAACCCTCCGGCCATGTCGCATAGCCATATCGATGTCCGCTACGTCGCAAATCTCGCGCGCCTGGAGCTGAGCGACGAAGAGGTCGCAACTTTCCAGCCGCAGTTGGAGGCGATTCTCGGGAACGTTGAGGAGCTGTCGAAATTGGATGTGAGCGGGCTCGACTCCACCGCCCACGCAACCACCGTTTTCGGAAGAACCCGCGACGACAGCCCGCATGACAGCTTGCCGGTGGAGGCGGTGCTGCTGAATGCCCCCGACCAAGCCCAGAACCAGATCCGCGTGCCCAAAGTGGTGACCGACGCCTGAGGACTTTGAAATTTTCACGAGCCATGACCCTTTCCAGCCTCCGCACCCAACTCCTCGCCGGCGAAACCACAGCCGCCGCCATTCTCAATGACCTGGCCGCTGGCATTGCGGCCCGCGATGGGACGACTGGCGCCTATCTCTCGCACAACCTCGAAGCCGCCCTCGCCGAAGC
>JANMJQ010000046.1:0-10068 GCA_031371445.1 Akkermansiaceae bacterium | reverse complement strand
GGGTCGAGGACGAAGCCGGTACTTTCCGCACGAGTCTGCGCCTGCAAGGCAACCGTTGGTTCGGCTCCTGCACGGCGGAAGACGAACTCATCGCCGGTGCCTGCCAATACGCGACGATGATGGAGCGGATGCACCGCGGCGAGGATTTGCCGGAGTCGCCCAATGAATTCGATGACACGCCGGTGCTCGACATCATCGAGGAAAAACTCGGCCGCGAACTCGACGACAAGGAAGCCGATTTCGTCACGAAAATCGAAAAGCGCTACCGCCGCTATGTGATCGAAGGCGAGCTCCACGACCACGACATGGTCCGGATCACTCCGCGCTGGGAAATCACCACCTACGAGCCGCTGGAACTGTGGCCGATTCCGCCGGGCGACATCCTCGAATTTTGGAACTACATCGCATACGCCTTTTACAAGAAGAAGCTGCCGTATCCGGAGTTCATGAGCGTGATCACCGATCTCGGTCACGTTCAGAAAAAAATGGCCGACTGGGAACAGGAGCGTGAAGTCGCTTCCTGGTATGAGCGGATCGAGCAAGTCAACGAACGCCCTCCGCAGGATCCACCGCTGAACGTCGCCTTCCGCCTGGTTGCGACGATCAATGAAGCGCGCATGGAGGTGAAGGAGGAAAAGGCCAACGTCTGGATCCAGCTCCGCGAAAAGAATGATATCGAGAGTTACGTGAATCTCCATCACGAGGCGGCCTTGTTAATGGATGCCTCGAGCCAAACGTTGTGGGAGCACTACCTTGCGTTCTACCGGAAGCATGGAGAAACAACGCTTGATTTCGATCAGGAGGAATCGTGCCGCTTCATGAACCGCGTGTTCCGCCAGCCGGCGTTGAAGGGCTACATCGTCAATTTGGACGAGAAGGAATTCAAGGTCGTCGAAGACCGCTTGTGCTGGGTCTGCGAGGATGATCCATACGATTCGAAAAGTTTCGCGCTGCAACTCGTTACCGCCGGCGGAGAAAACGTCTCCCACTCGGTCCGCCTGTTGCCCGGCCGCAAGGAGCTCTATCAATCCGACGAAACCGTGTTTCCCGGCCCGCCACGCTGGCTGGAGGAGACCGACGTCATGCCGCGCTATCTCATTCCAACGCGCGTCATCGATTCGCTTGAAGGCGTGGAGTTCTTGCGCAAAATCGGCGCTTCACTGCCCGAGTCGCTGAAGAAGCGCGTCGTCGACCTTGAGCTGAAGCCCAAGTTCGAAATGAAGCTCATCGCCGGCCTGACCGCCGCCGAGACGGAGCATTTGGTCATCGACGTGACCGCGATCGAAACCAAAGGCCGCCGCACCGAGCGGCTTACCAAGGAAGGCTGGGAGCTCGCCGAGCAACAACCGGTCAAAGGCAAGCAGTTGCTCCGCTTCGCACGCGAGGAACTTTATCCGGTGCCATCGATCCTCGATGAGATGGGTCTCACCTACGACGAGAAGCTGCTCTCCTTCAAATCGCGTATCACCAAGCAATTTCCCGAGAAATTCGCCGAGTGGATCAAGTCGATGCCGGAAAACATCGAGCTCGACATCGACTTGCGCCTGAAATCGATTCTCGCCGATCCGGTCACCGCGGCTGTTAGATTTGAGGTTGTCGGACAGGACATCGACTGGTTCGACCTTCGCATCGTCATCGACGTCCAGGGCGTCAATCTTTCCAAAGCGCAGATTCGCCAACTGGTGGCCGCGCGGGGTGGTTATGTGCGGATGGAAGACGGTTCGTGGATGCGTTTGGAAATCAAGCTCGACGCCGACCAACGCGAGGCCGTCACGCGGCTTGGTCTGGATCCATTCGATCTCTCCGGCGAGACCCACCGCATGCACGCGCTGCAGCTTGCCGATCCGAAGGCGGCCGAGGTTTTCGATCCGAAGGCATGGGAGCGCATCAAGAACCGCGCCTGCGATATCCAGCTCGAGGTCAATCCCGATCTGCCCGATGGTCTCAACGCGACACTCCGGCCCTATCAGGTCGATGGCTTCAAATTCCTGGCCTATCTCTCGGTCAACAATTTCGGCGGCATTCTCGCCGACGACATGGGTCTTGGAAAAACCATCCAGTCGCTCACCTACCTGCTCTGGCTTTTCGAAGAGCACAGAAAGACCGGCGGCATGAAGAAACCCGCGTTGGTCGTTTGTCCCAAGTCGGTGCTCGATGTTTGGTTCAGCGAAGCCCTCAAATTCACGCCGCAGTTGAAGGTGAAAATCCTGAAGAACCGCGACGACATCGACGTTCCCCACATCCAGAACAATATCGACATCCTGGTGCTCAACTACGCCCAACTCCGCGTCTGCGGCGAAGAGTTGAACGGCATCAAGTGGCTGACGACGATCCTCGACGAAGGCCAGCAGATCAAGAACCCGGATTCCAAGGCCGCCAAGTGCGCGCGCGAGCTCGACTCGCAGAACCGACTTGTTCTAACAGGAACGCCGATCGAAAACCGCTTGCTCGACATGTGGTCGCTGATGGCCTTCGCAATGCCCGGTGTGCTCGGTTCACGCGCGTATTTCAAGAAGCGTTTCGACAAGCGCAAGGACCCGCTCAGCCAGATGCGGCTTGCCTCGCGCCTGCGTCCCTTCCTGTTGCGCCGCACAAAACTGCAGGTCGCGCAGGACTTGCCGCCGCGGACGGAAGAAGAGGTTTACTCGAAAATGGAAGGCGTGCAGGTCGAGCTCTACAAAGCGGAACTCAAGCGCATCCAGAAAGCCTTGCTCGGCCTCGATTCCGACGAAGCGGTGAAGAAGAACTCCTTCGCCATTCTCCAGGGCCTCATGCGCCTGCGGCAGATCTGCTGTCACCCCGGCCTCATCGATCCGAAGTATCTCAAGGAGGAGTCGGCGAAAATGGAGTCGTTGTTCTACCTCCTGGACCAGCTCCACGAGGAAGGCCACAAGGTCCTCGTCTTCTCGCAGTTCGTCTCGATGCTCGACCTGATCAAGGCGCGCCTCGAACTCGAGAACCGTCCCTACAATTATCTAACAGGTCAGACCAAGGACCGGAAAGGCGAGATCGAGCGTTTCCAAACCACCAAGGATCCGTCCGTGTTCATGCTATCCCTCAAGGCGGGTGGCGCGGGCCTCAACCTCACCTCGGCCTCTTACGTCATCCTCTACGATCCCTGGTGGAACCCGGCGGTGGAAAACCAAGCCATCGACCGAACCCACCGGATCGGCCAGAAAAACAAGGTCATCGCCTACCGCTTGCTTACCCGCGACACGGTTGAGGAAAAGATCCGCATCCTCCAGCACCAGAAGACCCAACTCGTCACCAACGTCCTCGGCGACGAAGGTTTCGCGTCGAACCTCGGACTGGACGACCTGCAATTCATCCTCACGCACAACATCGACGAGGACGACGAGATGAAGTAAGGGATTCCCCCGGGAGCGCTGGACTTCAGACCGGCAGCCTACGTAGCTTTGGCGTCTCGCCGCAGGCAGTGCTGGCTGCGTCCCGCAGCCAAGTTCCACTGATGATGCACCAGGCCACATCATCGTCAGCAGCGCCTTCTTCGCGCGCTGCGATGGAGGTTGTTTGGCTATCGAGCTCTCCAGCTTGTGCGTGTTTTCGCTACGCGAAGCAAACATGGGCCGCTTGCCCATGCTGGTATGGGTCGGCCTGTGGGCCTTCGCGTGGATCTACTGCCGCGCACTTTGGCGTCTGATCGGATGGCAGGCAAAATGCTCAGGTGTTTAGGACGCCCACCGATGGTCAACGGAGCTACGGAGGCGGCACGAGGTTCCCTGTGCAATGTACGTCACTCAGGATAGAACGCCCGAAAGCGAGCGTAGCCGTCTAGCACACGTCGCATGCATACCTCTCACTTCATTCGCTGGAAAACTGCCACTGTGGCGATTGCTTGTCTCTCGCTGCCCATTTTCGCCGCTGAACCGGAAAGTAGCCCGCCCAACCAAACGGCGGCGCCATCTTCCCGGGCGATGGTGAGGAATGGGCTGAAGCTGAGCGGGAATCGCCGCTATCTCATGGATGCGGTGACGGGAACGCCGGTCTTTATCCTCGCGGATACCGCCTGGAACCTCGGCGCATTGAAGCTGGAGGAGATCGATACTTATCTGCAAAGCCGCGCCGATCATGGGTTCAACACGGTTATGTTTGCACTGAATTTCGCGCCGCAGGCGGAGGAAAAGAATGCCTACGGGGAGCCGGCTTACATCGGTGCGGAACACAATGAATTGAACCCCGCGTATTTCGCGAACTGTGACCAAATCATCCAGCACGCGGCCGACCGCGGACTGTATGTGATGCTTTACGCCCTCTGGGGGATGAACAAAAACGGCACGATGCGGGGCTACTCGCCCGCGCAGCTCTCGCAGATGGGGCTGGCGCTCGGCAAGCGCTACGCGGGAGTGCCGAATGTGATTCTTTGTGTAGGGGGCGAGGCAGCTTCGCCCCATGCGGAAGACCGGGAGCGGGCGGAGGCGCTGGGCAAGGGTCTCAAGGAAGGATGCGGCGGCAGGAATCTGGTAACGATCCATCCCGAGGCCGGGCATTCCGGCGCGCGCTTTTTTGCGAAGTCCGGGTGGCTCGATTTCTCGCTGATCCAAGCGAAGTCGTCGTGCAAGCCGGAGAGCGCGACTTACGACGCCGCGGCGTTGGTGCTGCGCGATTGGACGGCAAGTCCCTCCATGCCGACGATGATGGCGGAGCATCGCTACGAAGTCGGGACAGATGAGGACCCGCTCATCCAGCGGCGGAGCCTGTATCAATGCGTATTCGCCGGCGGCTGCGGCTACGCATATGGTCACAACGCGCTCTGGCAGATGACGCCACACACGGCGCAGCGCTGGATGCTGCAAAGCTGGAAGCCTGGGGTGAAGAGCTGGTCCGAGGCACTCGATACTCCCGCCGTCCGCCAGTTGCGCTACATCCGGGCACTCCTCCTCGCGCGTCCATATTTCGAGCGGATACCGGATCAAGGTCTAGTCTTGGCGGGGCAAGGCGCCGATGTCGCCACGCGCATTCAAGCGACGCGCGACGGGACACCGGAAGGCAAAGATGCCACCTATCTCATGGCTTACTTGAGTGCGCCCGCGAAGGTGACACTCAATACCGCGGTCATCGCGGGCCGCACGTTGAATGCCTATTGGTTCAGTCCGGAAACGGGAAAGAGGGAGGTGGTCCGGGAAAGGTTTGCGAATGCGGAAAGCCTGACGGTGGAAGCAAGGTCAGGGGGGCGGGATTGGGTATTGGTCGTGGAGGACTCCTCGCGCAATTATGAACAGCTTGGAAAGGATTGACCGCTGAACGCCTGACCCGCGGGGTGTTCTTACCATCCTCTTCTCGGTTGTCCGCAATAGCTCCTCATATCGCGCTCTGCGATGACTTGGAATTGATTCACTTCCCTGACTTCGGCTGCGTGAAAAACACCGGCGAAACCTTTTCGCGGAAGACCTCTCCCGCTCCCGTAAGGTCTCCATTTTTTCCCACCAACTGCCGGCAGTCTTCAACCCAGTTGAACGGTGCATAGCGCTCAACGAAAGGCGTCTCATCGAGCATCTTGATCATCGCGGCGATGGCTGCCTCCTGTTGTTTCGGATTGGGATCCGGCGCGGTGGTCCAGTTCGCGCCGTTGTTCCACTCCGTGATCCAAATCGGCCGCTTCGTGCGATCGTGCACGCCTTTGATGAATTGATACATCTGGTTCGCAGCACCCTTCGCGTCGTTGGGATCGTTGATCGCGCGGTAGTAATGCAAGGCCACGAAGTCCACGCGCAAACCAGCGGCATCGGCCTTGTCCATGAACTCGTAAAGCCATCCCAAGCCGCCGTCCGTGGGCGCGGGTGATCCCAATCGCAAACCGGTGCCTAACAGATCCGGCCATGAAGCTAGCGCATCGCCCACACTCATGTTTGCCTGATCCTTTCCATTCGGTTCGTTGTAGCCGAGCAGATGGTTTATCCCCTTCTCCTTCCAGTCCTGGTCGAGGCCCGGCCAATACCGCTTGTGCTTGATTGCGACATACTCGATATCCGGCGACGACTGGGCTCCGATGTTCCAATCGTAGAACCAGCCGCAATTCAGATCCTTCCAAATTGCTCCGCCAATTCCTTTCTTGCTGGTCCATCGCCATGGAAAAATCCTGACGAAGCCGACACCCTTATCCAAACCCGCGGGCATGGTGTCGATTTCCAGATCCTGGTCCTGCGCGACATAGTTCTTGCTCGGGCCCGTGCCATTTTCCTCCTTCGCGATCGTGGCCATGTAGCCGCGCTTGAGGCGGAACGAGCCAACCGCTCCTTTCATGTTCTTGTGATTGTATTTCACGTATGACTTCAGTGACGCCGGGTCACCGCCGAAGGACTTGTCCGGGAAGATGGCCATCGCCGGGAAATCGGACGCATGGGGAATCACCACCGAGCCCTGGCCATACTGTGTGATGCGGACATTCGTACCCAGGTTCGCTCCCCTTCCATAGACCCGCATTTGCTTGAGAAACTTCTCAATCACCACCGAAGGAGGGATGTTGTCGAAAAACAACCAACCATCGGGCGACATGAAACTGAATGAGCTTCCTGAAATCGGATCGCCCTCGCCGGTGATATGCAGTTCGGTTTCCGCCTCAAGTTTGACGCTTTGGTTGGTCAGGGTTGCGACCGATTTAACCTTCGACTTTTCCGCGCCTTCGGCGGTGGGAGCCGGGCCGACCGTCGGTGCGAGTGACAAGATATACCGTTGGTCTTCGAAGGTGAATTTCTCGTGTGGGAACTCTTTGCTAACCCCATTCGCGCCCTTCAGCACAACGCCGGTGGCAGTCAGCCCGACGAACTCGGCTTCGATGGGTTGCTGGCTGCCCACCAGGTTCCAAACGCGCGCCTCGACCGGCCCCATCACCCCTATCAAAACCAGGATCGCAAGCGAGATGGAGGTCAATGGTCGTATCATGGCGTTAAGGCGGAGAGAATGATTCCGGGTCTTTCAAAAACGAAGCTGAAGCTGCCCGGCAGCGGGATCAATTCCGATTTCATGAAGCAAACCCTGACCACAGCCCGACCGTTGCGAAAAATAGCTGAAAATTTTCCCAAGGAAGCCGGGTGATCGCGCGTTGTTGCCGTCACATGTTCAAGAATTCCATTCTCGCACTCGCCGGCGCCGCCCTCACGTTTCCGCAAATCGCTTCCGCAGCCCAATCGTCCGCCGCTCCGCCAGTGGTGGGTGATGTGACGGTCGACGCCTCCAGCATGTTGTCCGAGGAGGAACCCACCGGCGCCAATGGGGAACCCGAGTGGGTGCAACAGCGCCGCTTCAGCCTGACGCGCATTTACATCCAGCAGGATCCGGGCAGCTTCGGCCTCGAAACATGGTATCGCAGCCGGAGTTTTGACGGCGGTGTAAGGACCCAGCGGAGCAAGAACGAGATCGAAATCGGCCTGCCAGGACGTATGCAGCTCGATATTTATGAAAACCTCGTCGACGAGGATGACGGCGAGGGTTGGCACCAGGAGGAGGTCGCGGTTGAGCTGCGATATGCATTCGCCGATTGGAACAAGATTTGGGGCAACCCGACAGTTTATGTCGAATACGCGTTCAAAGCGGACGGCCCAGATGTCCTCGAGACCAAGTTTCTGTTAGGCGGTGAGTTCTGCGAGGGCTGGCACTGGGGAGCGAACTTCATTCTCGAGCACGAATTGTGGGGGGAAGAAAGCAACGAATACGGTTTCGCGGCCGGAATATCGAAAACCCTGATCGACAACAAACTGTCGTTGGGTCTGGAAATCGGCATCACGAAACCCGAAGATGAGGACAGCGAGGTGATATTTGGCCCCTCCCTGCAATGGCGGCCGACCCGCAACTCCCACGTGGACCTGGTGACTTTGGGTGGACTGACGGATAACGCGCCCAACGCCGAGTGCTGGCTGATTTTGGGCTTCGACTTTGGAGCTGGAGATAAGGAACATAGTGGCTACAAACCGACGCAGTTGAACGGCCATTGAGGCCAAATCATGAATGACGTCCCGCGATCGTTGCGCCTTCCCAAGCCTCCCGTCTCATTGAGCCGGGAGGCTCTCGCTGGGACCTGGCCGAAGGCTGCGGGCAAATCTTCTTCAAGCCGGACCGGTTTTTTCGTCTCACTGGGACTTCATGGCTGCCTTGCCGCCGCGGCCTGTTCGTTGGTTTGGCTGGCTGCGGACGGCAATGGCAGTGGTGGCGTTTCAGTCGAGGGCGAGGCCGGTGAAATGGTGATGGGCCTGATGCCGGATGCCGCCGAAAGCAGCGACGCCAGTTCAACAAGCACCCCAGCGCCTCGAGCCATGCCAATGCCCGTAGTGCAACTGCCGGTTTTTTCCAACCATGTCGATTTGCCGCCACCCCAGCGATGGACAGCCAATGTGCCCGCGGCAAAACCATCCGTAACGACAGTCGTAGCAGCAACTCCTTCGGATCGCACGGGCACCTCTGACAATCTACGCGGGAGCAAGGGAGGAAATTCATCCGGCAAAGGCCGAGGCAATAGGCAGGGCCCGGGTCAAGGCGGTGGAGGAAATTCGATCGCGCAAAAGCCCCCAAGCGGGCCACCGAAGCTCATCGATGCCCCCCCGCCCCGCTATCCGGCGGCCGCCAAATCAGCGGGCAAATCCGGACAAGTGCGGGTGCTCGTCCAAGTCCGCGGCAACGGAACCGCCGCATCGACGAGCCTCTATCATGGCAGCGGAGATGCCGCATTGGATAACGCTGCGGTGGCAGCCGCCCGCTCATGGAAATTCTCCGCCACCCCATCCCTTGGAACCGGCCAAACAATTCCAGTGGTGGTAAAGGTGAACTTCCGGCTGTAGGGCGAAATTTGGTTATCAGTTATGGGTTATCGGTTAAAAGGGAAGAATTCTTCCCCAATAACGAATAACTAATAACCAATAACCCGCCTGTGGCTGAAATTTCCGCTTCGACTTTTGAGGCATCGGAGCGGAGGCTGCGCCACCAAGCAGCGCCGCCAAACGAGCGCCGGAATTCCATGGAACGCGGATCGCGATTTTCAAGCATCACCACACGCCGGAAAAGTCGTGTACGGGAGACTGCACGTGGCCGCAGGAATTTCTTTTCTGGAAAGAACGAATTTTTGATCGCACTGGGAGTCTGGGCTCTGATTGGAATTCTCTTTGCCGTGACCTGGACGAACTTCAGCGGCGGGGGCAGCACGGTAGTCCTTCCCCAACATCATCCCGGCGAGGATATCTACCTGAAGGCGATGGCTGACGCGCAAGTTGCACCCAAAACGCCGGTCAAGCCGCTCAACATGATGCGGATTCCGGTCTTCCAGACCCCGGCATTTACCTTCGATTTCCAATTGCCGCCGCTGGAGCAATTCGACCCCGACAAGCCCGCCGCGAAATCGTCTGCATCGTCCGCCGCCGCACCGGCGAGTGGCGGGGTTGTTCCGCCGGGATTGCCCAATGAGTGATGACGAGCGGGCAAAGGATTTTCCCAACGGAGAATTTTTCGTGCAAAGCACCTGCATTTGACGCTAGAAACGGCTGAACCACTGCGTTTTAGCACCATGCCTCGCGTCACGATCACCGTTCCCGACAAAACCGCCCAGCCCTATCGGTTCCAACTCGACCGCGAGGTCGTCACCCTGGGCCGCGGCAGTGAAAATGATATCGCCATCGATTCGGGCTCGGTCTCGGTGAACCACGCGGAAATGCGCCGGATCAGCGGTGGCTACGAACTCCGCGACATTGGCTCGACCAATGGTATCAAGCTCGATGGCACCCGCTACGAAACGATCCCCTTGCGCAGCGGCAGCTCCGTCAGAATCGGCGACGTGACCTTCGATTTCACTCTAACCGAAGAGGAACTCGACGCCCTTGCTTTGGAAAAATCCGCCACGGGCTTGCCACCGATCAAGAGCGGTTCCGACGAACCCAGCCCCAAGGTAGCCCAACAACGCCCGTCGTATGCGGCGGCGCAATCCAGTGGCAGTGGTTTCGGTGCCGCGCTGATGTTCATCATTCTTGCAGCCATCGCGTTTTTCGCCGGCCTCGCCATCCGCCATCAAAAGGAAACCGGCACTTCCCTCATCGACGCCATCCGCAACCGCGGCGCAGTCGAGGCACC
>JANMJQ010000315.1:0-5707 GCA_031371445.1 Akkermansiaceae bacterium | reverse complement strand
TTGAAGGTGACTTGATGTCCGATCACGGTTCCAAACAAAACGAGCGCCGGCGTCGGAGCGTTCGGCGATGGCGGAGGAGTGACGTCGTAGAGTTTGAGATATTTCCCTTCGAATGGATCGGAGGTCCAGATGCCATCAGAGCCAGGGACCGATTTGAGATTCACTGTGAACCCACCCGATTTCAGGTTGGCGCCGGTGATGCCTCCACCCCACTGCCAGACATCATCGCGGGTGGCATCCTGGGCCGTGTAGGCGGCAATATTACGCGTGTTGTAAGTCCGTCCATCCTTGATCCCCAACAGGGGTGCCAAGCCGGCGGGAATCTTGAAGTTGTCGGTCTGGTTGTTATACCGGTCCAGATTCGAAAATGCGATCACCACGTCGGAAACCGCGGGAGCTGCATTGGCAGTTTCATATTTGGCGACTGCATGAATTTGGTCGTTGTTTCCATCACCATCGAGGAACCAACGGTTCGATGAGCGCAACGCCGGACTTGCCGCGCGGGCTCGGTTCGCCGCTGCGAATACCTGATAGAGTTGGTCGTTGCCATAGTTCGTATCATCCCAAATGGGTTTCATCGAGTTCCAACGTTTGAAATGTGGAATCTGCTTTCCGAAGTTGGTCTCATAGTGGCTGTAGCCAAATGTCGTCGAAATGCCCAGTTCCTGGCCCGGAAATATCAACGGCACACCATCAAGGCTATTGCAGGCCAGATAGCGCACCATTGACTGCCACGGATCGGCCATCACCTCTTCATCATGCGAGGTCGTATTTGCCAGCACAAGCGCCTGACCATAATCCGAGCGACGGCCATCAAAAATATTCCGGTAACTATACTTGTTCGTCGCAGACTTGAGCGGAAACACGATGTTTTCGTTCAAGATATCGAACTGTCTCGCACTTCGTTTCGTGACGTTCCCCCCATCCAGCGACTCACTCATCATTACGAAACTCCACTTCTTCGAGCGGGCGACGTTGATGATGTATTCCCAGCACTGCGGCGGCAGGCCTTGGCCGAAGTCACAGCGCAAACCATCAATGCCTCTCGCGTCCCAGGCGTAGCGGGCAGCCGCATCGCCGTCCGATGGCAACGAATTCCGATTCTGTCCCACCGGCCGCGTCTTCTCAAGCCAATGGACCGCATAGTGGGCGAAATACTGCCAGACGCGCCGGGTCACATTCCGTTGCTGGCCGCCTTGCAGGAAATCGTTGCTAGTCCACTCCGCATCAGCGTAGTCGAACCAGTCACCCTCATTTTTATAGCTATTAAGTTCAGCGCCCGCGGAATCGTCATTGTATTCAACCAACGCGTCGTAGCGACCGAAATAAACATCCTTCACATCCGACCATTTGCCGAAGTCAAAACGATCCGGGCCTGGTGCAATATCCCCCGCAGAAGCCGCCCGGTCACCATAGTTCTCCCCGCCATTGACGAACGGATTTATACCACCGGTCACCCCAGGATTATAATCCCGCGAAAAGAACCGGGCATCATGGTTGCGGATCTGGTCTGTGGCTGGCCAAGTCGCTTCGCCGTCGCGCTGGAAAAGCTCCACGCCTTTCTGGGATAGCTCCACATCGTAGGCGGTGTGGTTGAAGGGCGAATCCAGCATGATGCCGACGCCTTTCGTATCGGCTGCGGTGACGAAATTCTGCCACGCGGTCATCGCCGCCGCGCGATTCGTGGTTTCTGACGATCCGCCATTGTATTGCGAGGTCATCAAGGGATTGACCTCGAAGAAATTCTTCACCGAGTAAGGGCTGCCTGGATCATAGGGACTTCCATTGAAATACTCACGACCGTCGATTCCATTGGGATGGATCGGCTGGAACCAAAGCCAGTTGCAGCCGAGGTTTTTCAGGTAGTCGAGATCCCAGCGGTTATTGCCGGCGTGGGGTGCGCCTGCGCCGTTGTGCAGATCCTCCAACGTGGACCGGTTTGCAAAGGTATCACCATCCGCCTCGATATTGAACACGTTGATTTCATAAAGGCGTAGATCGCGGGCGGTAACGGGAGCAGCAACCACACAATGATCGCGCAGGCCGTACCATTGCCAGGTTCCAGGATTTTCGGACGTCCTAAATCGGGCGGACACGCGGTATGCGCCGGTTTTGGCCACCGGCACCACGAGTTCCCAATTGCCGCTGCCAACATTCGCCATATTCAGCGGCGCGAAATAATGCCCCGTAACTGGATCGGTGTCAGCCGCGGAATCCGTCACCAGGCTTCCGTCGGGAGGAACTACCCCATCCGGATAACCGTCTGCGTTTTTATCTGCGTTTGCCAAGTCGCGGCGGTTGAGGTTGGTCCATAGTTCCACATCGATGACCGTCCCAACGCCAGACCCGGGTGTGAAACGAAACGTTATGGGAACGGTAGTGCCCGCCACCTCGTCGATAAACACATGGCTGGTCGTGTATTCCGCAGTACGGTTCACCGTGTAACCAGGTGTGCTAACCGTGAGTGTTCCCGCTGCCCGGGCGAAACCGGTTGCTAACAGGATTCCTAAAAGCGTTGGAAGAATGAACTTCATGAAGATCAAGGGGAAGGCATCACGCTCATCCGGAAGAGCTTTATCGGGGCGGTCTGAAAATCGTTGAGTTGAATGTTTCCACCCGAAGAGGCTCCGGCCGTATTGGATGGATTACCAATGTTCTGCCAGTCGATGAGGTTGGTTGACGACTGCCATTGATAGAGCCGGTTTGGAATCGTCGGGAAGTCGAGTTTCCAAGTGTCGTTGATCGTCGGATGCTTCACGATCGCGACCCGCGGCACCGCGGCGGCGTCGTCCTGCACCGGATTCAAGCCGAACAGATATTCGCGGATGTTGGTGATGCCGTCGGTGTCGAAATCGCCCTGCGCGCCGTGGCGGCCGGTGCCATTGGTGGTTTCCATGCCATTCAACCGTTCCCACCAATCGGGCATGCCGTCGCCGTCCGTATCGAGATGATCGTCCGCGCGCATTTTGACCAACTCGCTGTCGCCAAGAGTCAACGAGCCGCGATGATGTTCAGCACGGACCGTGTGGAGGAAATTTGGATCGCCGTTGTAAAGATTCGGAAAGGTGAAATCGACCCTATGCTCTGTCGAATTCTCGTCTCCCCGCACGAGGGTATAACCAGCACGCGGTTGGAAAACCGGGTTATCGGGCTGGCCGCTGACCGTGCTGCTGATGAAGATTGAGAATTCGTTGAGGAAATCCGCATCGCTCATGCCCGACGGAATGAGCTCCTTCTTGAAATAGACCTTCATCACATAGTTATTGTCCACCGTCTGACCGGGTCCTGTTGGAATGCCGATGTTGAAATTGAACGAACTGCCGGTGATGACGTGACGCGTGATCGTGGTAAAGCGTCCGTTCGCATCACTGAGCGACATGTCTGTCGAAGATGACGCTTCCTTCAATCGAACCACGATGCTTGCATTGCCGATGGCCGGAATATTCTTATAGGTGAAACGCCATTCCTTGGCATAGCCGCTTGTGCCGAGATTGGTGGGTGTCGCGACCGCCGTGGCCTGCGCCCAATTGTAGATGCCGTTGCCATCCGCAACGTTGTCATTGCCGGGATCGCTGTCCTCGATGTAGTATAGAACCTCGGTCACCGAGGGATCGGTCAGCACGACGCCGCCATAGCTCGATCCGCCAAGCTGGTTGTTTTCCTGCGGGTAAGCGACGATGCCGGACGGCGGGGCGAGGTCATAGTAGAAAACCTGGGTGTTGGTCTTGAAAATGGATGAGCCATCGCCGCGGCCGACGAAGGCCCGGCTGCGCAGCACGTGGAAGCCTTCGGTGAGGCCGGTCGCCGTCTGCGAGTAGTCGTTGTGAACGCGATACGGTGCCGTGGTGGCGTTGAAGCTGGTAATGTCGAACACCGTTTCCATGCGCTCAGCCAGGTCGATGTTGGCATTGGAAAACGGGAAAATGGAATCCGCGTTGCCGGTGCGTTTCACACCGATCTTATACCGCAGGACCGTGCCGTTGGGCATGGCCGGCAAGGTCGCCTTGTACCAATCGGGCAATGCCGTTCCATCGTTGGCACCGTTGAACTGCCAATTTGCGGAAACCACCTGCGTGGTCCCCTTGCCCACGCCATAACTGCCTTCCGGAAATGTCGTGCCGTCGGTCGTATAATAAATCCAAACGTCGCTGGGCTGGCCCGAGTATCCGATTTTCACCCACAAGGCCACCGGTTGTCCAACGGCCGATTGCGCGGGCGGATTGAACTGCGGCACCGGAGAAGTCGGGTGCTGGTTGGTGGAGGCCGGGTTATGCTCTGTCCAACTGACCACCGTATTTCCGGTGTTGGTGATCCCGCCGCCGTTGTTGATCGTGGCACCCGCAGTGCCGATGACGACCTGATAGGTTTCCGCACCCTGGGACGCGATGACGTTGCGCGCGCGGTCCACTGCGGTGAATTTTTCGGCATGGCGCCGGACAAAGGCCATCTGTTCGTAACCGACATAGGTATCGGTGGATGTCTGCTTTACCCGGTCGCCCACGACATTGGCCTCAAACTCATCCGTATTTATCCCCGGTGCGAAATCCCGCAGTTCGCCGGTCGTCGGTCCCTTGGGAATCTGCGAATTGATGTCCACACCGCCGTCCAACTTCAGGCGGATGTTGTCCGCGCTGCCGTCGGCCCGCGCGACAAATTTAAGGTTTGTGCCGCTGGTGACGCGCGGAATCTTCACGCGATAGGAACGTGTGGCCGTGTCTCCGGCCGGCATGCCATACGGATTGAAACCCGCGTCGCCATCTTTGCCGTCGACGCGCCAGTGATCCATCATTGGAGCTAGCGCGCCGTTCTGATAGATTTGAATCGGCGGAATCTCCTCCTTGTGCTCGGCGGCTTGCCAGACTTTCGGCATCGCCGGATTATGCCAAGTGAACGCGAACCAACCGCCCGAGGGCACAATGGGCTTGTTGCCCGTGCCGTCGTTGATGGTCGAATCGTTTTGGACATACACGCGGAACTTTCCGCCATGAGGCGATTGGTTTTCCAACGTCGCGCCGACCGGGAAGCCAGTTACCACGTTCCGTGCCTGCCCGGCTCCCTGATAGTTACGGGCCATCATGAACAGCATCGTTTCACCACTCCATGTGCCGCCGTCCTTGTTCTCGCGGTTGTCGATGCGTTCGTAGGCCGCGAAATTCTGATCGCTCCAACGCGGCACCTGATAACCGCGGGCGAAGTCGCGGTTCACGTTCAAGGCGCCGGTAATGCTGTTGTCATCGTATTGGCCCAGGAAATTCACGCCCGCCGGTTTTGGGAAATAGTCGGGCGCGCCGGCCTGGTTGTAGCCATCGGTGTAAATGATCGGCAGACCTTCGCGGGTAAGAATGTAAGCGTGCGCAAGCGGACGATCACCACCGTAAAGGTAGTTGTTGTCGTGGCTCATCACATAGCTGACCGCCTGGCTGCCTTCCTGATTCCCCCAGCCGCCATAGTTGCGCTGGTCGTAGCCGGCCAAACTCGAACCGATGCCGCCTTTGACCGTGTTGAGCAGATTGTCGTTGGCGATGCGCATGCCCGCATCGAGATAGCCACCCTCCGCAGGCGGCGATCCAAGATGCTCGCCGAACAACATCGCGTCATCCCGCGCATCGTATTCGGAGCTGAAAATGGAATTGCGGTGATTGCCCCAGTCGCTGAAGCCGCGGCTGATGTTGAATTGCTCCTGGATCTGGCCGTCGTAACCCCAGTT
>JANMJQ010000298.1:0-6875 GCA_031371445.1 Akkermansiaceae bacterium | reverse complement strand
ACAGCCCGCTTCGTCGAAGCCATCGAAGGCCGGGCGCGCAAGATGTATTTCCTGTCCGACAAGAGCGGCTTCGATCCGATGGATGAATCCTCGCCGCTGAAATCGCTGCGCGACCTGCTGCTGTTCCAGAACGTCGAGTTGCAGGGCATCACCTTGTCAGGTCTAACAGAAATTCCGAAGGACGCGGAGGCACTTGCCTTGCTCGCGCCGAAATACGATCTCACCCCCGCCGAACTGACAGTGCTGGACCAGTATTGGAACCGCCCGCGCGCCGCGATGCTGGTGCTGCTCAAGCCGGGCGATGTTCCGCCGAAATTGCGCGGCTTCCTCCGCGGCTACGGCATCACTCCGCGCCGCGACCGCATCGTCGGCAGGAATGCGGATGGCATCGACACCACCATGCGCGGCGCCTTTGCGTATAACGTCGATTTCATCAAAGACCTCGCGGGGCAGACCGCGATTTTCGAAGGCGCGAGTTCGTCGCTTGAAGTTCGCGAAGGTGCGGAAGACCTGATGAACCGGCAGATCAATCCGATCGGTTTGATCCAAGCTTCGGACGGCTTCTGGGGTGAGACGAAATTCGGCGGCAAGGATGTGGCCTTCGATGAAAAGGAAGATAACAAACCTCCCCTTTATCTCGCGGCCTCCGTGATCCGTGGTGCGGCGGGTGATGATCGTTTTGCCGCCGCCACATCGCGGATGGTTGTGATTGCCAACACCGATTTCCTGGACCCCAGGCACCAGCACGCGGAGAACATCGATTTCCTTGCTTCGTCGGTGAACTGGCTGGTCGACCGGCAGTCGCTCGCCGGTATCGGCCCGCGGTTATTGGGCACGTATAAATTGCCGATCCTCGATGCGCAGGTTTCCTTCATCAACCGCGTGAATCTCTTTTTCCTGCCGGGACTGCTGATCATCGCGGGCTTATTCACGTGGGCGTCGCGGAGGGTTTGAAATGCCATGCGCTCGCTTCTTTTCACGCTCACCCTGGCGCTGCTGGCGACGATCGCCTGCGTGCTCGCCGGCTGGCAATTGGGCGAAGGCAATTTCAATGTGTTGTTAGGCGCTCCACCGACGCCGGTTGGCGAGAAGATCTATCAGGATTTCAATCCATCGGATGTCAAACGCATCAAGATGTCGCAAAGTGGCGTGGTGGGGATTTTCGAACTGGGAGACAAAGGTTGGAAGGCAAGCGTTCCATGGCAGGACCGCATGGATCCGCGCGCTGCCGCTGCCATTATCAATTTCGCCCTTACCATGCGGGTTGAGGACTCGGCCGCAGTCGACGAGATCAGCGCGGAATCCGCGGGACTTGGTGCGAATGCCATCGATGTCCGTCTCGATGCCAAGGATAACGTTCGTCTGGCGCGTTTCAAAATAGGCCGGCGCACTCCTTGGTTGGCAACGGTAAAGGACATCGACAAACCGGTGCCGACGGTGTTCGTCCAGCCACGCGATGAAAAACACAAAGGCCGGGTGTATGTGTGTACCGGTGACATCACGGTGCTTTTCAAAGACGGAATGAAATTCCTCAGGGATCATCATCCTCTTCAGTTCAATCCCGCGAATTTACAAACGATACGCATCCGTGCGGAACAGGGTGACCTGACGCTCGCAAGGGAATCTCCCGCCGCGGTGTGGCGGGTCGTCAAGCCGATGGATCTGCCGACCAACTTGAAGGCGATGAAGACGCTTGTCGGAGGCCTTCAGGAACTGCAGGCCGCGAAAGTTTCGGACCGAGTTGCCACGCCATTGCCCGCAGGAAATGAGTTGGCGAAGTCATGGCAAATCTCGCTCGCCAACTTCGGTTCCGATCAGGAAACGACTCTTGAGATTTTTCCTTCCGAACAATCCGAGGCAAGCACCGCGCGCGCGACCGTCAGCGATCGGCCTAACAGTGCCTTTGAATTGCCGTTGAAGCCAACAGCGAACGTCGTTTCAGTCGCCGACCTGCCACTCGCGGTCAACGATCTGCGCGATCCAGCTTTGATGAAGCTCGATATTCCATCGTTGCGGGAGATATCCATCCAATCAGCGAAGAACCCGGCCATTCTTATTTCGCGTACACCGCCCGCGCCGTGGATCGCGAACATCGATGGAGTCATGCAAGAGGCGAACGAGGAACGTTTGTTCACGTTGCTCAAAGCGATCAGCGAAAGCGCGGCCACCGGTTTCGAAAGCGATGCGGCGACGGATTTCACGCCGTGGGGATTGGACCAACCGTTCCTGAAATTGCGCTTCACCGGTGCGGAAACCCAGGAGCTGCGGTTCGGACGCGATGCCAAGGGCGGAATCTTTCTCAATCGCGCGGGCACTCCCACGGTGATGGAGGTCGATCCAAGTTTGCTGGCTGCCATCCCCACCCGCGCCTACGAATGGCGGCATTCGCGGGTTTGGTCGATCGACCGCACGAACCTGCTTGCGATCGAACGGCAGGCAGGCTCTGACAAAAATTCCCTGCTGCTTCACTTCGACGATCATAGTGACGAATGGACCGCGGAGCGCTTGAAGGCGGGTCCTGACAACCTCACGAAGGTGCCCGAGGATGTCACAAGCTCGCTCGATGCCGGCCGCGCGAATTTTCTGTTAGGCGCGCTGGAAGGTCTCAAGGTCACGCGCTGGCTGCCACCGGATGAACCCACTGCGATGGCCGCTTTGGCGACGCCGTCGTTGATGTTCACGGTGAGCGAAAACCGGGTGGACGACGACGGCGAGGTGGTCGGCAAGCAGACCCGGCGGGTGTTAATCGCGCCTGCCTCGGATGCGGCGAAACCGGCTTTTTATTACGGCTGCCTGGCCTCGGACAGCCAACCGTTTTTGCTCGACCGCGAGACCTACACGAAGCTCGCGACCGAGGTTTTGGAAAAGGAATGAGCCGGATGTGGCGCAGCGGTGATTCGCCGCTTTTCACGCCGGAAAATTCACTCAACGTTGCGGCGTGCTCCGATCCCTGCGCTTAACCGACTTCCGGTGCTTTCATGCGCTGGACATCGAAGTGCCGCCGGCCGGTGTGATTCTAACAGGTGACAACGCGCAGGGCAAAACGTCGGTGTTGGAAGCGTTGTGCATTCTGATCCGGCTGCATTCGCCGCGAACGCACCGGCTGGCCACGATGATCCGCATGGGTGGCAAGGGATTCGGCATTGCGGGCGATCCATGGGATGTGGAACGCCAGGTCCGCTACAACCGGGAGGAGCTTGTGTTGAAGGCCAATGAGGAAATCCGCCGTGCGCAAACGGCGTATCTTGAGGACGGCGGGCTTGTCGTGTGGATGGGAAATGAGGATCTGGAATTGGTCCGCGGTCCGGGTGAAGCACGGCGAAGGTATTTGGATTTCCTCGGAGCGCAGGTCGATCCCGCATACCGCCGTTCATGGTCGCGCTACCGCAGGGCACTGCGCGCGAAAAACACGCTGCTCAAGGAAGGCCGGACGCGTGATGCGGAAATTGCGTCGTATGATGAAATCCTTCTCGAGCATGGAAAAGTGTTGATGGAAGTGCGCGCGGAATTGGTGCGCGAATTGTCGCCACTTGCGGCGGAGGCGCAGCGATCGATCAGCGGCACGGACGAAGCGCTTGAGGTCATCTATTTGCCTGCCAGCGGCGAGGATTTGCGGGCTTCGATGCTTCAGGCGCGGGAGCGTGAAACGAGGATGCGGCAGGCGGTCGTTGGGCCGCACCGCGATGAGGTCGGCTTGCGGATCGGGGGGGTGCCGGCTTCCGATTACGCCAGCGAAGGCCAGCAGCGGACGCTGGCACTGGCACTGAAATTGGGACAAGGAAAACTCCTGGAAAACCGCCGGGGCAAGCCACCCATTTATCTGTTAGATGACATCTTCGGCGAGCTCGATCCCGGCCGCCGCAACGCGTTGATGAATCATTTGCCGCAAGGGGCGCAGAAGTGGATCACCTCGACCCAACTGGATTGGCTTACGGACGCCGG
Source organism: Akkermansiaceae bacterium (assembly GCA_031371445.1). Lineage (GTDB taxonomy): Bacteria > Verrucomicrobiota > Verrucomicrobiia > Verrucomicrobiales > Akkermansiaceae > Luteolibacter. The sequence continues at coordinate 2,933 of JANMJQ010000298.1, read as the reverse complement.
ATCGCTCGCGGACATGGCCCGCTTCCGGATCGCCGGCGGCAAATGCCTTCCGCAGTAGCGTTGCAAAGTGCATAGTGCCGCTTGTCGGGAAATCCGGTCCGATGCTTGGCACCGTCCATTATTTGCTTGTCGTTCCATGCCGCGTGCCATGGGTTGCCAAGCGTCCACTCCGGTGGATGGGGACTTAGAAAGCCCGACCAAAAGCGGTTAGCAATGACCGCCCACATTGCTGCCAAACCGACCAAACGGCCGGGGAGGCAGCGGCGCATGTCCAGGCTGCCTCTTCGGGGATGGCTAAAGGCCGTTGCGGCTGGCTTTTGGCAGCTTTCTAACTCCCCGTCCACCAGGATGGACGCATCTCTGTTGCGATATGAAAATGCAGATCAGCGTCCCTGCCGTGCTACTTCTTTTAAGCGTTCGCCTTCTTTGTGCTGGCGACATCACCGCTCCCATCCTCAGCGAGCCTCCGGAAAGCCAAACCGCTGCGGAAGTTTCAAAGCCAGAATTCATCGTCCCGCCCGACCAGATCATCAAGGAAGAGGTTCACGAACAAGGCGGACGCGACATCATCGTGCGCGAGATCGAACCCATCGCCCTTCCCGAGCCGGAACAGCCGGCGAAGCCCCAGGAACCACTCGATCCGGAGGCACACCGGCAATTGCTGGAACACTTGGGGCTTGCGCATATGATTTTCCTCAACGGCGGTGCCACGGTTTATCATGCCAAAACTTCACCCGTCCGTTCGTTGGTGAAATTTCATACCCCCAGCGGTATGGCTGTGGAGTTCTGGTCGTCGGCGGATTTCGGTTTGCTTTGCTCTATCCCGGAATTCCCCGTCAATGATGGAACAAAATTGCGACTGTTCATGATGTGGATGCCCGTTGACTTGGACCGGGAGGAAGCCTTGGCAGCCAGATTTGGAAAGACTTACAAGAGGCCACAGATTCCGGATCTACCAGCAGGGAACGCGACTTTCATCGTGAAGTCGGAAAATCCCGATCCATCGATTTTGGCACAAATCCAAATTTTGCATGATGTCTATAATGCCAAGTACACGGAATTGGTAGCCGCCGCCGAAGCTCGAAAAATAGCCCAAGCACAGCGTGAAGCGGAACCGCTACCTGCTCCCAAAGACATCATTTTGAATCACTGGCGCATCGGTGGAGCCGACGAAGAGGAGGGCGCGCGATGAACCGCTTCGTTCTCGCTCTCGTCTTTGGAATCTTGCTGATTGCGTCGCAACCTACAGACGCAATCGTGGATCGGAATTCCAATGGCGTCTCAGACCTGTGGGAAATGACTTACAACGAAGGCGCTCTTATGCCCTCAAATTACAACCTCCAAGCCGATCCCGACAAAGACGGCTGGAACAACGCGCAGGAAGCCGCGGCAGGGACCAATCCAAACGATGCGAATCCACCCATGGGATTCGTTAGTGTCGAAATCACGCATATACCTGCCAGCTATACAAACGTGTCAGGAACGGTTCAACTGGCCACGCCGGAAACGATGCAACTTAGGTGGCACAGCATTGCTGGAAAGAAATATTCACTGTTCTATTCCCCGGACCTGACGACATGGATTCCGGTGGATGAACAAACCGGAGACGGGACGATGATGGGAAATTGTATTCCGATCACCCAACCAGATGGCAGCAAACCGCCGGTGATGCTGTGGCGCGTTTCGGTGTCCGACTTGGATACTGACAACGATGGTGCGAGCGACGCCGAGGAACTCCAGTCTGGCAGTAGCATCTACCTTTCCGATACGGACGGTGACGGCGTAAACGACGGAGCGGCATTTTCCCTGGGCCTCAATCCAAGCGGAGGTGGCGTGGATGAGAACGGCGACGGACTTCCAGACAACGAAATTTATTCGGTCGAGTTTGAGATTCAAAACGAAATCAAACATCTTAAACCCGATATGTGGGAGCCTCTTCACGGTGCAGACCCCTCCACGAGATACCTGACATCCACCAACGACTACGAATTCACTATTGCTGACTCTCCAAGATATGAGGACACCGACGAAGGGCTTTTGCGGATGCGTGAGTCCGTCCTGGAAGAGGGCGTTTTGACATGGGATGGCAAGGCCACTTTGACCATAGAAGGAGAGATGATAAGTGAATGGGAGGATGCGAACCCCATAACGCTGGGCTCTGGAGAAATTTTGGAATTAGGTGCCACAACAACAACGACCAGCGAGGCACCTCCAACCGCAACCGAAACGTCAACGACCACCACATGGAGCACCCCTTGGGTGGTGCGAAACGGCGATCACGAGGTTATTCGCAGTGGTACTGAGGTGATTGCCAGCGTGGACCGGCACACAGTTTCGGATCCGACAACTTACGACGGGTTTTGGAACACCCATTTTGCGGCTCGGGCCTGGGACGCACAACAGCCCGATTCGCAGGGGCCGCCAGAAATTCCCGAGAGTTATCTTCAATACGTGAACGACTTGCCCGCAGCCGCGGAAAGCATCCGTGAGAGCTATCGTAATTCCCGATTTAATATTTATTGCGACCTCAATCTGGTGGGGCCGCAATACGACGAAGGAGGATTCTTTTATGCCAACCGTTTGAAGAAGATCCGCTGGCGATGGGTCCGCTTCAATCCCGCCGATCCCTTCACGCGATATCCGGCCGATCCGCCCAAGGGACTCCGAAAGCAGTTCTCTTTCATCGTCCATAGGGATGATACAAAGGGTGTTGTCAACCCGTTGTCCTTCGAAGACCCTTTCGATCCCGCGTCGGTTGGAATGGTGACCTTCGAGTGTGCAAGCGAGGCCAATTCCTCCGGCTGGCACGAGTTGTCATTGGCGCCCTTCGAAAGTTTCCGTCAGGAATCTCCGCCCGCTTTGGAAGAGATGTCTTTCGAGCGGTGGTCGAACTCGCGCGTGTGGTTGGGGAATCTCCCCATGATCATTCAAAA
>JANMJQ010000277.1:0-1562 GCA_031371445.1 Akkermansiaceae bacterium | reverse complement strand
GATGGCATTGAATTGATCAGGCTCTTACACTCCTCACGCGATCTCGGGCAGATTGAGTTTCCAAAATAGACACTTCGGTGGCTGGCGCAAGTCATGCAGGCATTCCCGGCGGATTCGCCGTCGCTCTTGCTTACAGGTTCGTGCCAAGCTTGCTAACAAGCAGGTTTCCTAATTAAGTCCTCCATTGCCGATGAGTTGGGTCACCATTGTCTGGTCTGCTGTCATAGGTGCCTGCCTGATGCTGGCGATGACGCATCTGCTGGTATGGTGCCGGGACCGGCGTTCATGGGCGAACCTTTGCTTCGCCGTCGCGGTGTTTGGGGAGATCGGGCTGGTGGTCGCCGAGATGATCACGATGTCCACGGGGTCTCCTGAAGTCTATGGACGGACGATGCGCTGGACGCATCTGGTTTATGCCATCGGCGTTGCGGGCAGCCTGGGGTTTGTGCATTTCAATTTTGGCAGCGGCCGGCGCCGGCTTCTGGCGCTGGCGCTCGGCTTGCGATTTCTTGTGGTGGTGGCGAATTTCACCACGGGAGCAAATCTGCACATCCGCTCGATCCAGAGTTTGCAGAAGATCAGCTTCCTCGGCGAACAGGTTTCCATCCTTGGGAATTGGGAACCGAATCCGTGGATGCGTTTGGGGTGGATCGCGATGCTCGCGCAGATTGGTTATATGGCGGATGCTTCGCTGCGCTTGTGGCGCACGGGATCGGGTCCACTGCGGAAGCGCGCCGTGTTCGTCGGAGGGGCGCTGGTGTTTTTCACGATATCCTCGGCGGCCTGCTGGTCCTCAGCACCGACGATTCGCAAATGGTCTCCGTCGTGAGCCTGCCGCAGGACAGCCAGTTGAAGTTCACTCTCGTCGGCAGCCCCGACGGCGATCCGGGCCTCGACTTCAAAAAAGGTTGATCGCTCAATCCAAGGTCGGAGCGAATCCTTCGCTCCGGCCTTTTCCATCCCTAACCGGCAGGATAGCCTTTTCCCATGAAGCGCTTTCGTTCATCCCTCGCACTGGCGCATCATCGTCAATGGCAAGGCCGCTGAATCTAAACCGAAACAACCATGAAAAATCCATTCATCCTCCCACTCGCTTTGGCAGCCCTCATCGCGCCGGCCTTTGCCCAAGACGGACCCTTCGAGCAAGCTGTCCAACTCAACGCCGTCGACCTGCTTTCCGCTCAATCCATGCGCGGCCCCTCTTATCGCGTGCGCGACACGGCGGTAACCGACGGCTACATGGCCTATTTCACCATCGACAGTGATTTCGGAACCTTCGAAGCCGTCGGCGTGCCACAGGCGAGAAGGCGCATGGCGGAAACCGAAGCCATCCGGCGCCTGGTGGAAACGAGCAAGGGGGATCTATTTGCCGAAGGCCTGAAGAGGTCCATCACGCAACCCATCGACGCGGTGAAAAACATCGTGAAGAACCCGGTTGATTCCGTCAAACAAGCCCCAAAGACCGTAGGTCACTTTTTCGGAAACGTCGGGTCAGCCATTGGCCGCGGAGTGGACAAGGTGAAGGATCGCGCGTCCGGCGATGGCCCTGAACCGACGGCGGG
>JANMJQ010000264.1:0-57096 GCA_031371445.1 Akkermansiaceae bacterium | reverse complement strand
TTTTCCTTCAGTTTCAACGGCACGACGGCCGTCGCCCCGCAAGCCCCGAGCTGGCATCCCGACGCGCGCGACATGGGTCCCGGCTACCACGCCGCGACCTTGACCGCGGAGATGATCCCATGCCCGTGGAAGCCCTCGGCAACGCTCCTCCTGATTTCGCTGCGGGGTAATCCACACAGCGATTGCGAGGTAAAATTGTCGTTCAATCCCTCGAATAGCAATGTCGCCCGCTATCGGCTGTTAGGCTTTGCACCGGTCACCAACGGCGAAGCGCAGCAGTTCCCCAGCAAACTCAAAGCGGAGGCCAGCACCGCGATCGCGATCGAGATCGAGCCGTCCGGCACAGAGGATGCGCTGGGCAGCTTGGAATGGACGACCGATGGCCGGCCGGCGCCGTCGATTTCCTTGGTCCGCAAGACCGACGCGGAAATGTCCGACGACGCCCGCTTCGCCGCCTTGGTTTGCACCTTCGCACAATGGCTGGCCGGAGAACAAAGCGCCCTCATCGACCAGGAACTGGTGGCCGCGCTGGCCCGCGAAAACACCGCGCCGGGACTGCCCGCCGACCGCGCCGATTTACTCGACCTGCTCGACCGCTTGTTGCAGCTTTAGGAGCAGACATTTGGTTATTCGTTATTAGTTATTGGGTAAAAGGTAAGAATTCTTTCCTGATAACGATTAACCGATAACTGATAACTTTGCTGTCCGAAGCGCCGCTTGTCAGCGAATCAATTTGCGCGCCCCACCCCGCCGGGTCCAAGGTGGTGGCAATGGAAAAACGGTGGCCAAAGATCTTCCGCTTCGCCAGCCGCGTGCTGTACGACTTTTTCCTCCACAACCACGGCCTCCTGCTCACCGCCGCGGTCGCGAACAACATGATGCTGTCGCTCATCCCGCTCTCGGCGGTGTTGCTGGTCGTCGTGTCGCACATTTTCCAACCGAAGATCCTGCTGGACATGATTGGCTCGGAAGTTTCGTTCATCGCCCCGGGCTTCGTGCCGATTCTAACAGAAGTGCTGGAAGGCTTCCTGCGCACGCGCGAACTCATCGGCGGCGTCGGCTTGTTGTCGTTGTTCGTGTTCAGCTCCTTCGCCTTCCGGGTGCTGGAAGATGCGTTCGCCATCATCTTCCACCGCCCGCTGCCGACCTTGAAACGCAAGTTCTGGATCTCCGCGCTGCTGCCCTTTCTGTTCATCAGCGTGATCGCGATCGGCCTGATTGCCATCACCGCGCTCAATGTGGTCGTCGACTCGGGCATCCCTCACACCGCGGCGATCCCTTGGCTGGACACGATTCTGCAGCAAAATCTGAGCAAGCTCGTTTACCTCGCCGGTCTGGGCGGCCTGATGCTGTTGTTCACCATGTTTTATCACGTCATGCCGGTGGCGAAGATTTCGTTCCGCCTCGCCTTGGCCGGGGGCCTGACCGCCACGATCTTGTGGGAACTGACGCGTCACCTGCTGGTTGCCTATTACAAAAATGTCTCGGTGGTGAACGTGCTTTATGGATCGATGGCAACCATCATCATCGTCCTCCTGACCCTGGAAGCGGTGGCCCTTATCCTTCTGTTAGGCGCGCAAGTCATCGCCGACCTGCAGCGCAGCATCAACTGCGGAGTCAAATGGTATGAGGAGCCGGCCGTGCCGTTGGATAACGAGTTACCATAAAGAGATTGAGAATTGAGAGTTGAGGCTGGACAGCAGGCGCGGGCGTGGCGTCCATTCCCGAACCCTCGACGAGTTTGTTATTGGGCATCGTCGTCGTTGGGCTGAGCTTGCGCCGGCGCCGATGACCCGTGTTCAGCAACCAATCCCGACGGGAGCGCTTTGCTCCCCGTCGGGAAGATATGCGGCTTCGCGATCGGGCGGAACCAAGCAACGCGGCGGTTTCTCGTAGGCCATACCTCCAACGAGCTTCCAACTCACGGACATTGGGGCACTCCTGTCGCCCTTGGGGGACTTGATGATTTCGATTGGCGCTCTACCCAACACTGAAGTGCTGGGCTGCAGTCGGCTGCCATTGCAGGCTTTAAGAGCGGAATCTTGGAAATCTTTCTAGAGGCCAAACCCCAGACAAAAAAAGCCGCGAGAAGAAACTTCTCACGGCTTTTTGAAATCGATTGGCTGAGGCGGATCAGGCGAGAGTGCCTTCTTCCTTCTTCTCGTCGTCACCCTTCTTGCACTTGTCGCACTCGGCGATGGTGCCTTCTTCCTTTTTCTCGTCATCGCCTTTCTTGCACTTGTCACAAGCGGCTACGGTGCCTTCTTCTTTCTTTTCCTTGTCCTTATCCTTGTCGCACTTGCCGCAGTGAGCGAGCGTGCCTTCTTCCTTCTTCTCGTCGTCACCCTTCTTGCACTTGTCGCAAGCGGCCACGGTGCCTTCTTCTTTCTTCTCGTCGTCGCCTTTCTTGCACTTGTCGCATTCAACGATGGTGCCTTCGACTTGTTTTTCCTTGTCGGATTTAGCCTTCTCGCGATCGCAGGCGAAAGCTGGGACGACCATGAACGATGCGCAGAGCGCGGTGAGGAGTAGTTTCATAAGTGGTTTTGGCGGTGTTTAAGTTGGCGGATATATGGAGCGGGTATTGGCCGTGAGCCAGCGGAAATTCGGTTCGCGCCGGCGGAAGGGTCCCGGATTCCCATGTGAAACGCCGCAGGGGAGGAAAAGTTTCTGTAAAACGTGATATTTCGGCGCCGAGGTGAAAACTGGACTTGGCCGCAGGGGGCAAGTCCCGTATTTCCGCCCTCCGCCCGTGTCCTTCACCGTCCTCGTCACCGATCCCTCCACCGCCGCCCGCCGCGGACGTCTGGAATTGCCGCATGGCACGGTGGAGACGCCGATTTTCATGCCCGTCGGCACCCAGGGCACGGTGAAAACGCTGCATCCGGCCGAAGTCGAACTGCTGGGTGCGCAGATCATTTTGGGAAATACCTATCACCTGTGGCTGCGGCCCGGGCATGAGTTGGTCCGCGATTTGGGTGGGCTGCATGGGTTCAGCACCTGGCAAAAGCCGATTCTAACCGATTCCGGCGGCTTCCAGGTGTGGTCCTTGGCCAAGCTGCGGAAAATCACCGAGGAGGGCGTTCGTTTTCAAAACCACCTCGACGGCTCACGGATGATGCTTACTCCCGAGCTCAGCATGGAGATCCAGGCAGCGCTGGGCTCGGACATCGCGATGCTCTTCGACGAGTGCCCGCCCTACCCCTGCGATGAGGCCTATGCGGAGAAATCGCTTGGCCTCACCACGCGCTGGGCCCGGCGCTGCAAGGATTGGATTTCCGAGAACGAACCCCGCTCTGGAACCGGCAGGCAGCGGCATTTCGGGATCGTCCAGGGCTCGACCTTCGCCCATCTCCGCGAGCGTTCGGCCCGGGAATTGGTGGAGCTGGACTTCGACGGCTATGCGATCGGCGGTGTCTCCGTCGGCGAGCCTGAGGAGGAAATGTTCCGGGCGATCGACAACGCGGTGCCGTTTTTACCCAAAGACAAGCCGCGCTATGCAATGGGCCTCGGCACGCCGCCGCAGATTCTGGAAATGATCGGCCGGGGGGTGGACATGTTCGATTGCGTGATGCCGACCCGGATTGCGCGGCATGGCATGGCCTTCACGCTCGATGGCCCGATCAACATTAAAAACCTGGTGCATGCCAGCGATCCGTCACCGGTTTGCGAAAGCGCGCACCCGCACGTCGCCGGCTTCTCGCGGGCCTACTTGCGGCACCTGTTCCGGGCGGGCGAAATCCTCGGTTTGCGGTTGCTTTCCTTTCACAATCTGCATTTCTACCTGCGCCTCGTCACCGGGGCCCGGGAAGCAATCACCGCCGGGAACTTCCCGGAATACAAAGATTCTTTCATCCGACGCTACACCCGATCCGATTCCACATGACATCCCTCGCATTGTTTTCAGCCATCCTCGCCGACGCAGCCCCAGCCTCCGGCGGAGCCCAAAGCATTCTCGGCAATCCCCTGGTGATGATGGGAGCGATGGTGGTGATGTTCTATTTCCTCGCGATCCGTCCGCAACAACGCCAGCGCAAGGAATTGGCTGCCCGCGTCGCCGCGCTTCAAGCCGGCGACAAAGTGGTCACCTCCTCCGGCATCCATGGCATCGTCCACAACATCAAGGAGCACACGACGATCATCAAGGTCGCCGAGGGCACGATGATCGAGTTCGACAAAGCGGCGGTCACGACGATTCACAAAAAGGACGCACCGGTGACCAAGTAAGGCCCGAGCCCTCTATTTTTTCCGGACCCAACTGTTTTTGCCATGCTTGCCACCGCGTTTTACGACGATTCCCTGACCCTGTTCATCACCGGCTTGATTCTGGTGATCTTGTTTTTCTGGTATTTCGCCACGGAAATCGAACGGCGGAAACGCAATGTCGGAACCGTGCTGCTGGTCGGCGTCGTGGCCTTGTGCATTGCATCGATCATGCCACCGAAGGAGCGGCTCAAGGGCGGCATCGACATCGTCGGTGGATCATCATTCACCCTCCGGATCCAACCGCGCGTGGATGAGAATGGCAATCCCATGCCAATCACACCGGACCAGGTTGATAAGGCGATTGAGGTCATCGAGAAGCGGCTCAACGGCATGGGCACGTCAGAACCCCTGATCGCCCGCCAAGGCACGGATGGCATCCTTCTGCAAATGCCCGGCGTCTCACCGGAGGAATCGGAGAAGATCCGCGCCACGCTTCAGAAAGTCGCGAAGCTCGAACTGCGTGAAGTAAGCCAGCGCAGCAACGAGGTCGGCGCCAACGGCAAATCAATGGCACTCCGCGTCTCTTTGGGCGAGGAAATCCTGCCCGGCTATTTGGCATTCAAACACAAAACCAAAACCCAGGACGGCAAGGAAATGTCCGAGCCTATCCTGCTCAGCCGCCGGGTCGCTCTCGGTGGTTCCGACATCTCGATTGCCAGACCCTCCGGTATGCAGCCGGATGTCGTCGATATCACTCTCAACGGCCCGGGCACGGACAAGATGATCGCCCTCACGCAGAACATGCAGAAAGGCGTGGACCGCATCGCGATCGTTCTCGACGGCGAAGTGCTCAGTGCGCCGACGGTGCAGCAGGTTCCGCTTGGCAAGGATTTCCAAATCAGCGGCCTCAACGATCCCGGCGAACCGCAGAATCTCGCCAACGCGCTGATGAACCCGCTTGAGAACGCGCTGAAGATCGATGAGATGCGCAACGTCTCCCCGACTCTTGGTTCCGCAGTGGTGCATCAGGGTTTGATCGCCGGTGCGCTCGCATTGGCGATGACCTTCCTCTTCGTGCTTTGCTATTACCATGTCTCGGGATTTATCGCGATCATCGGCCTCATCGTGAACACGATCATGTTGTTCGGGGTGATGGCGATGTTCGGCTTTACCTTCTCGCTGCCGGGGATCGCCGGTATGGTGTTGACCATCGGTATGGCGGTCGATGCGAACGTCTTGATTTACGAACGACTGCGGGAGGAAATCCGAACCGGCAAGTCACTTAAGAACGCCATCGAGGCATCCTATGACCGGGCCTTCTCCGCGATTTTCGACTCGCACATCACTTCGTTGATCACGGCCTTCATCCTGTTCTGGTTCGGGGCAAGCGCCGTCAAGGGATTCGCCATCACGCTCATCATCGGTGTGACCGCCTCGTTGTTTTCCGCGATCCTTGTGACCCGCGTCATCTTCCGCTGGGGCACGGATTTCAACGTTTTCAAAAAGCTCACCTTCCTCGATCTCATCAAGTCCCATTCCTACGACTTCATGGGCAAGCGCAAGATCTGCATCTGGCTGGCAGTGATCACCATCATCATGTCGATCGGTGCCTTCGCCCTCAAACGCGAGAAGGCTCTGGGCATCGACTTCACCGGCGGCACTCTGATCCGCTTCGTCCTGGGCAAAGACATCAAGGTTGCCACGGATGATGTCCAAAAAGCGCTGGGTGAAATCAAACTTTCCAAGGCGGCCTACCCGCAACAGGAATCCAACTTCACAACCGGCAGCATCCTGACCGTCCGCTGTGCGACGCCGGATGCACCAGCCGTGATCGCCAAGCTCCGCGAATCAATTCCGGTGCTGGGCGCGAAGAAGCCCGACGGACCGGGTTATGTCATCGATGCCAGCCAGGACGAAGTTTCCGCGTTGATCGGCGGGACCGCGATGCGTGACTCTTTGATCGCGATCGCGCTCGGTCTGATCGGCATTGTCATCTACATGACCATCCGCTTCGAGTTCTCCTTCGCGCTTGGCGGCTTCGTGGCCATTTTCCACGACATCATCATCTGCGTTGGGATCGTCGTGATGATGGGCCACGAGCTTTCCATGATCCACGTCGGCGCGGTGCTTACGATCGCGGGCTATTCGATCAGTGATACGATCATCGTCTTCGACCGCATCCGCGAAATGTTGCTGCACAGCACGGAGTCGGAGGAAAAGATCATGAACGATGCGGTCAATGCGACGCTCTCGCGAACCATTCTAACATCCGGCGCGACTCTTATCAGCGTGGCCATCCTCGCCTTCATGGGTGGTTCGGCGCTGCGTGATTTCGGCATCATTATCTTCATCGGCATCATCGTCGGCACCTTCTCCTCGATCTTCATCGCCTCCCCCGTGGTGCTGTGGTGGAGCAAGCGCAAGGACGGCGGCATCCGCGAAACGGTGCGAGCCAGCGTCGCGAAAGCGGAAGCGATGTCGGCGGCGCCTTGAAGAAGTTGAGTGTCGAGTGTTGAGTGTTGAGTGTTGAGTGTTATGGAGAGTCGAACTTTGGTCGACTCGTGGCGACGGCACGTCGCCACCTCTTAAAATGTAGCGGCGGGGGGGTTGACAGCCCCAACAAAAAAAAAAAAAAACCCCCCCAAAAAAAACCCCGGGCCCCCCAACCCCCCGCCGCAACAGGACTCACGGCGCCGGCTTTTCAGCGGGCGGTGCCGGTGGTGCGGGTGGAGGTGGAGGTGGGCCGAGTTCGTCGGGGGTCAGCTTGAGGTCGTGGTTCTTGTCCAGCGCCTCAAAGCGGTCTTCCTGCTCGTCTTCTGTTAGATTGGCAACCCGCTCGTTGGCACGGAACTCGTCAAACGAGACACTGCCATCCTGGTTGCTGTCCATCCGTGCATTGAAGTGCTGCGGCCCGGGACGATCCCCATCGCCATGGCGGTCGCCATCACCACGCCGCTCACCATCCGGACCTCCCGGATGCGGCTTGCCATCACGACGATCGAAGGGAGGCTCGGGCTTGTCCTTCGGCGTGATCACTTTGTCGCCATCGGTATCGAGGCGGCTGAAAATTTCCTGCTGCTTCTCAGGAGTGAGCTTTTCAAAGATCGGCCCCGCTTTGAATTCGTCGAAGTCAACTCCACCGCTCTTGTCGGCATCCAACTCCCACAACCTTTTCATCGGCCGGTCCTGGTGGGGCCGTGTCATCGGTTCGAGTTCAGCGCGATCGATTTTGCCATCGCTGTTCTTGTCGAGACGGGCGAACAGATTCGCGCGCTTGTCATCGGGCAACTTTGCAAGGCGGGGCAGTGTCTTGAATTCGTCCGGCGTGATCAGGCCGTCATTGTCGGCATCCGCTTTTTTCCAAGCCTCCATCACATCGCCTTCGGCCTCCTTGCGATCGATCTTGCCATCGTTGTTCCGGTCAAGATGAGTGAACAGGCCCGTGCGCTTGTCTTCAGGCAATTTGGCAAGGCGTGGAGCGGCGTCGAACTCCGCTTTTGAAATGGCGCCATCATGATCCGTGTCGGCGTTTTTCCATGCTTCCACGAGTTCCGAGACGATGCCCATACGCACGCCTTTGTCGTCACCCGGCGGTCCCTTTGGCGGGCCTTCGGGTTGGGCGAGGCAAACAGCGGGCAACAGCATTCCCGCCACAAGCGAGGAAACAGGGATTGTTTTCATGGAGAATTAACGCTTTTTTGGCAGCACTTCGGTGCGCGGCACCTGAAGAAACTCCACCGCCCTTGAAAAGTTTCGCCACTTGCGGCGACATCCCATTCCCCATGCACATCCGAGATATTCTCGACGGCCCGGAACCGTCACTGTCCTTCGAATTTTTCCCGCCCCGCACACCGGGCGCGTGGGAGGACCTTTACCAGGCGATCCGGGAATTGGAGGAATTGCGGCCCACCTTCGTCTCGGTCACCTATGGCGCTGGTGGCGGCACCCGGGAGCTGACCCATGGATTGGTGGAGCGGATCCAACGTACGACTTCGATTCCACCGGTTCCCCACCTGACCTGTGTCGGGCACACGCGGGAAGAGATCGGGGCAATCCTAACCCGTTATGCCGCGGCGGGAGTGAGCAACATCCTAGCGCTCCGCGGCGACCCTCCACGCGACCAACCGAACTACGATTGGTCGGCCGGCGAATTCCGCCATGCCGCCGATCTGGTGGCATTCATCCGCGAGTTCAACGAATCCGGAGTTCATCCCGATCCACGCGGATTCGGTATCGGTGTCGCCGGCTTTCCCGAAGGCCATCCCGATACGCCGAACCGGGTGAATGAATTGAATTTCCTCAAAGCCAAGGTCGATGCCGGTGCGGACTACATCTGCACGCAGTTGTTCTTCGACAACCATGACTTCCTCGATTTCCGCGATCGCTGCGACCTGGCCGGAATCCATGTTCCGATCATCGCGGGAATCATGCCGGTGACCTCGCTGCAAGGCATGCAGCGAATGGCGGAACTGGCCGCGGGAGCGCGTTATCCCGCGAAATTATTGCGGGCGCTGGATCGCGCGAAAACACAGGAAGCCGTGGAGCGGGTGGGCATCCATTACGCGGCCGGCCAATGTGCGGGCTTGCTCGACGAAGGCGTGGCAGGCATCCACTTCTACACGCTCAACAAGAGCCGTGCGACCCGCGAAATTTTCCACAGCCTCGGGTTGAACGCTAGTGCGTGATTCCAGAGGAGAGATAGTAGATCGTAGATTGTGGATAGGGAGAGATAAGGGACAGGAGATGATTTTCCCTCTGCCATCTCCTATCCACGATCCACTATCCACTATCTCTTTTAAGAGCCCTAACGCCGACCTTGCTGGTAAATATCCTCCGCTTGTTTCAGCGTGAGTTCGTAGAGACTGCCATCCAATGGAACCTGAATGGGGATCCGATTGGTGTTCGGATCGATAGGAAATTGCTGGGCAAGCCTGGGAGCGCGTTCGAAAGCATCAGGTGGAATGGTGATACGGAATGATCCCTCGTAACGAAGCGTCCGTGACAAGCGCTCGGTGGCCTGCTCCTCGAGCTGCCTCATTTCCGGGCCGAGTCCGAGTTGTCCGAGTGCCAGCCGATCCGGAGCCTCGTCGGCGCTGCTGTCTTTCGCCTCCCTGGCTTTCTTGGCGGCCAGCGCGGCCCTTTTGAGAGTAAGGTCGGCATCCTGCGCCGACGCGTGGATATCCTGCAACTCCTCGTCGGCACCCGGGAAAATGGGTGCGCCCCCCGGCGTGCCGGTCCGCTGCATGGACGCCTTGGTTTCTTCAGCGGTGGGCAAGCGCACAAGCATGTTTCCTTCGAGCGTCAGCAGTTCGTCGCCCTTCAATTTCAGATTGGTGACTGCCAGGCCGCCACCCGTTGTTTTGATGTGGAGCTCACCCTCGCGAAGATCCACGCGATGGTAGTTCCTCGAGTAGTCGACCACCGACAAAGCCTTGAGCAAATGGATCCGCTCGCGGAGGAAAATCATATCCTGTCCGTCGAGGGCGACCTGTCCCTCGAAGCCGATGCCGTCGGAGCTGTTCGTCGAACCCGTTAGTTTGAAATCGCCCGAAAGGCTGCCTTCGATGAAATTCTCGAGGACGGCGGGCAGGATGTCCCCCAGATCCAGCAACCGGATTCTCGCAACTCCGAACACCTGCGGCCGTTCCCCGCCCTGCAATCTCAGACCTGTTAGATCGACCGTGCCCAGGCCTCTTTTGAACTCGGCTTTTTCAAAGACCATGCCAGCCGGAGTCGCATGCACGATCAGGTTGACGATCTCCAGCTTGTTCAGCCAGTTTTGCGAAAAAGTGCCGCCGCGGAAGCTCAGCTTCAGGCCATCGTCCAGGCGCTGGATCTTGAGGGCGCTGCCAATGATCGAGCCTTTGGTGCGCTCCGAAAAACCCCAATTCAAATTGGCCTCCGCGATATCAAACGAGTTGAGCCCGACCTTGGAGGATTGTCTGAAAAACGCTTCGGACCACATCCGCGCCGAGTCCGGATCGTCGGCACCGGCACGCAGTTCCATGTCGAGCTTGGAGATCGAGATCGTTCCCGGATCCCAGAAGGATGTGATGCCATCGAGATAACCCATTTTACAACGGATGTTGCGGGTCTCGAAGGCGGTGAAGAAGGTCTTGTCGCTGCCTTTCGAGGCGAGCCGGGCAATGGTCAACTGCCCCTGAACCCGGCTGAATCCCCGCAGTTCGATGTCAGAGGCGGACAAACTGCTGCGGACAGAGTCCCGCAAGCCACGGTTGAAATTTGCCGATTCCGTCCGCTTGACCAGATAGTACGAGACCGCCGCCGCTACCACCGCGAGGAACAAAAGCAGCCGGAATGACAGCCGCAGAATGTGGAACATGGCGTTTCCGCGGGTTCCGCTGCCTGCCATGGAATACCGGACTTGAAACCAGAATCCCTGGTTGGCCACCCATTGGCTCAGGCGTTCGTTAAAATTATGCGATTGCTCGGATTCCATGATTTGACACGCCTTACAGCGCAGTTAGTAAAAGCAGGCGATTGGGTTGAAGCGAGGGAAATTTCCCTCGCACAGGCCGCCCGGATGCCATACGACGACGCCATGGAAGCCGCCGATTACAAGGTCCGTCTGGAGATTTTCGAGGGGCCGCTCGATCTTTTGCTTTACTTGATCAAAAAGGACGAGCTCGACATCCACTCCATTTCGATCGAGCGGATCACCCGCCAGTACCTGGACTACATCAACACTTTCAAGCTGCTCAACATCGACCTCGCTTCGGAGTTCATCGTGATGGCGGCGAACCTGATGTATCTGAAAAGCCGGACGCTGCTTCCGAGAATCGACCAACCGCCGGAGGAGGATGCCGAAGATGACGATCCGCGCTGGGAGTTGATCCGGCAATTGATCGAATACAAAAAATTCAAAGACGCCGCCGGCTTTCTCTATATCCGCGAGCAGGAACAGGAGGGCCGCTTCGCCCATCAGCCGGACGCGCCTGAGTTGCCGGCCGAAGAACCCGCGCCGTTGGCGGAGGTATCGATCTTCGACCTGATACGCGCGTTCCAGAACGTGTTGAAGCGCTTCGAGGAATCGCACGATTTCGGCGACATCATTGACGACCGCTTCACCGTCTCCGACAAAATCGAACTTCTGTTAGGCCGGCTCGATCCGGGTGAGGCCTGCCGCTTCGAGGAGTTGTTCCAGACGGCCACGACAAAGGCGGAGGTCATCGTGACTTTCCTCGCGTTGCTGGAATTGATGAAGCTGAATCAATTCGTCGTCCGCCAGCACGAGCTGTTAGGCGAGATCGTGATCGAACGAAGAGAAGCGGGAAGGGACATTGGAAAATAGAGATTCGATATTGGGGTTAAAGATCTTCCCCTAATTATCCAATCTCCAATATCAAATGTCCTTTAGCTTGTCCTCAGCTCAAGCGGAAAACGATCCGCGCCTTGGTCAGGTCGTAGGGCGACATTTCCATCTTCACCTTGTCACCGACGACAAGACGGATGAAGCGCTTGCGCATTTTCCCGGAGATGTGGGCGAGGACTTCATGCCCGCTTTCCAATTTCACCCGGAACATCGTGCCGGCCAGCACCGACGAGATTTCGCCATCCACTTCGACAGCCTTTTCTTCCTCGTCCTTGGTGGAACGTTTGGGTGGGCCGTAGCGGTTGCGGTTGAAGCGACGTCCTGAGGGATTGGGAGGCATAACAAGTGAATGGAAGACAAGCGGGGGTAGCGGAAAAGTCCCCGGCGGCGCTTGGGTAGCCGATCCCTTGCACGCCATCAACCCCAAAAAAAAGCAGCCTTGCGGAGGTCAGCCGGGTTTTTCGTCACGCATGCTTGCCAAGCCGTCGCGCAATCTGCATTTTTCAAGCCGCTGGCACCCTTGCTTGGCAATTTGAAAATCCGTCCTACCTTCTCATCATGCCCGAGATCACCGAAAAAGAACTACCCTCCAACCTGAAGCCATTGTGGTTGAAGGCCCTGAGCGCCGTTCAAACCTCCAACCTCGCCTATGGGATCAGCCTGCTCCAAGCCGTCCTCAAGGACGCGCCGGGATTCCTTGAGGGGCGCAAAATGCTCCGCAAATGCGAGGTGCAGATCGCGGGCAATACCAAGAAAAAGGGCGGACTTTTCGGCATGCAAACCGGTGGCATGGGCGTGATGAAGCTGCAGGGCCAGGCCAAAAAAGATCCGGCCGGAGTGATGCCGCTGATTGAAAAGGAGCTCGAAAAAGATCCTTACAACGACCAGGCGAACGATCTGTTGTTCGACGTCTGTCTGAAACTGGAAATGTTCGAGACCGCCGCCTTCGCCCTCGAAACGGTCCGCAAGGGCAGCCCGGAAAACGCCAAGCTGCTCCACAAGCTCGCTGAATTTTACATCACCAAGGAAAAGCCCCAGCTCGCATCGGAAGTATATAACGACATCATCAAGCACCATCCCACCGATGGCACCGCCATCAAGGGCTCGAAGGATGCCTCGGCCCGGGCTTCCATGCAGAAGCAGAAGTGGGATGAAAACGCGGACATGCGCTCGCTGATGAAAAACACCGGCGAGTCCGAAGAGCTTGAAAAGGCGGCGAGGACCGGCTTGACCCGCGACCAACTTGAAGAGCGCCGCGACAAAACCATCGAGAAATACAATGAGGATCCCAATCACCTCGCGACCGTCAAGGACTTGGCCGCCCTCTACGAACAGCTCGAGGATTGGCACAACGCGCATACATTTTACACCTGGGCCCATACGCTGAGCAACGGCGACGTCGCGCTGGCCACGAAGGCGGACGCGATGAAGGACCGGGCCCTGGAAACCGACTTGAAAACCCTGGAAGCCGGTGTCGCGTCGGATCCCGACAACGCCGAACTCAAAGCCGCGCTCGACGCACGCCGCGCCGACCGCATCGCCGAGCAAGTCGAGGAAGCCAAGCGCCGCGTGGACCAAAACCCGACCGACCCGCAACTACGCTTCGAACTCGGTTCCGCGCTTTACAAGTCCGGCGACTTTAGCGCCGCAATCCCGCACCTCCAGCAGGCGACCCGAAATCCCCACATCCGGACGAAGGTGTTGCTGCTGTTAGGCCGCACCTTCCGCGCGAAGGGCATGTTCGACATTTCGATCAAGCAACTCTCCGACGCCCTTGCCGATCTGGTCGCCATGGATGCAACCAAGAAGGAAGTGCTTTATGAGAAAGGCCTGATCCACACCGAAATGGGCGACCGCGACGAAGCGCTCGAGTGCTTCAAGCAAATCTACGAAGTCGATTACGGCTATCGCGATGTCGCCCAGCGCGTCGAGTCCTCGTATTCGAAATAGGCGTAGTGGCGATCACCGGTCGCCACGGAATTTCCGCCATTCGCTCCATCATGTCTTCTGCCCGAAATGCACGGGCATGAAGTTCATGGCGTGGTCAAGGTGATGACTGCGAGGGCACCAGCCAGTCCTTGGCGATCACCTTGGTAATTTCGAATTGCCGGAGCTCCCCTCCGGCGACGCGCCGGATCTCAAGGGTCGCTCTGCCGCTGTTATTTTCGGCCGTGAAGAGACTGCGCATCGCTGCGGCGGTATCGGAATTTTTCCGGCAGTATCCATGGAGCGCTTCGTCAAGATCCGGCGTCGTGAGCGCAAAGCACTCCCATTGGTTTTCATCCGCAAAGCTCGCGTTGTAATACAGGTCCGGGATCACCATCACGCGCACCTGCGCTTTCTCGGCACCCTTTTCCAAGAGCTCGGTCCACGACGGACTGACCGTGCGGGCGAAGGCGTCAAAATCCATTTTCCAATGCCCTTCGGAGTCGGGTGTTAGAATGGCAAGACGCTCGGAGCGCTTGCCCTTGTTGTCGGAAGCCACCATAACGCCATCCATCAACAAGGTTCCGGAGTCCATGCTGCTCAGCCATCGGACACTTTGAATCGGTCCATCGCGTTGCTCCCGCCCGGCGAAATAGTCGACGACCTCCTCCGGCGAATGGCTGGCCTTCCACATCAGGGCATCCACTTGCGCGGGATCCCGATTTTCAATCACGCGTTTCACCAGCGCCATGGATTCGTCGCCACTGGGTGAGGGAAACTTGGAAATGATGCGCGCCGTATCCTCAAACGACGATTGTTGCGAAAGACCGTCATCCTCGACATTGGTTGAAATATTCGGAGCCAACCAAATCAAGAGCGTGACAGCGATCACCCCTGCCGAGAGGGAGCCCAGCAGGACCGACCAGAGGAGAACCTTCTTGGGTGACACGGTTCCATCGCGTTCGGACCGTCGGCGGCTTCGCTGTTTTTCCTGGGTTGGCAGTGACCCGCGAACGCGCGCGACCTTGCCGATACCGGCAGAGTCTCCATTTTGGCGGGCATGGGAAGAAACGATCCCACGCCGGATGTCCGGGGTTTTCATGAAACAAAAAAATACGCCATCTGAGGGGATAAACTACCGCCAATCGCCATTGCGATTGAGGGGGGCCGTTATCAACATGCTGGAGGAATACAAAAACGGGCGCCGCCTTCGCAAGCACGGAGCGCGGGATCTGGAGATTCTAAAAATCCTGGTCGAAGGGCTTTTCACGGATCACCCAGTCCTCCGACAAAACCCGGGTGATCTCAAACTGTCGCGCTTCCGAGTCCGGCCTGTGCTGAAGTTCCAAGGTCGCGCGATTGGCGCCGGTGCTTTTCGATGCAATCCAACGCACGGCGCGGGCCTGGGGCGAATCGGTTTTGCAATAACCTACCAGAATCTCAGGCGTGTCGGGAGACGCAATGCCATAGCAAAGCCACTGCTTTTCGTCGGAGAAAATACCGTTGTAGTAGCTATCCTTCGCGACAAACACACGCACCACCGCCATTTTCGCTCGGTTCTCAACGATTTCCTTCCAAGCAGGCTCGACCACTCTGGCAAAAGACTCGAAGTCCATCCGCCATTTGCCTCTGCTGTCGGGGGTCAGCAACGCGAGCCGATTCTTTCCTGTCTTGAACGTCACCGAGACTCCTTCGAGCGCCATTCCATTGGCGTCCATGCTGCCCAGCCATTCGTAGCGGTCGATCTCTCCATCGCCCGCGACCATGCCTTTGAAAAATTCAACCACTTGTTCCGGACTCGCCTTGCCCGTGCGGATGAATTGGCCAACCCGCGCAACATCCCGTACGGCCAGCGCGGTTCTCACCAACTCAATCGCGGCTTTATCGGAAGGTGATGGGAACTGGGAAATCGCCAACGGCTTTGCGACCGCCACGGGATCGGGTTCCATCCCTTCCGGACGCTCCGAAAAGATTTTGTCGATCCCCAGCCAAATGCAAACGCCCAGCAAGCCGACCGCAGCCACCGCCACCAGGAAAGTCCATGTTTTGATGACCCGTCGCCGATCCCTGCGCTTGCGGCTTCGGCGCCCCTCGGCCTTGCGTTTGCGGCGGCGGATTCCTTTCGGCAGGCCGGTGCCAGGCGTCCGCGAGACCCGGCCAATGTTCGGAGCATCGCCCGCCGAGCGATCGTGCCGACTCGTGCGCACCGAACGACGGATATCCTCATTCATAACCGGACCGAATGCTCAACGCGGGGTCATCGTGATCCGAATCCGGTCATACCGATCATCCGGCCGGAACAACCATCCGGGCTGACGGTCCACCACCTCGAAGCCGCTCGCCATGAACTCCGGCAGAACCTGGTCGCTGTTGGGATCGTAATCGTTGCGGCCGGTGAAATTGCCACGGATACGATATTCATAGTTGTTGTCATAACCGTAACGCTGGCCCGCTGGTCCGTTTTCGGAAAGCCGGTCCGGATTATGGGTCCGGTCCTCGCGCATGACCACCAGCTTGGCATTTTTCCAAGGCTGTCCGGGCTTGCGGACATAACCCCAGAACCGCGTCTTCTCGACGTAATAGCGCCGGCCCACATAGTAATCGCCACCCGGTTCGGCGGCGATCTTCGCATTGCGCTCCTCGACCGTCGGCCCTCCCATATTTCCCGAGCCGCCCGACATCGGTCCGCATTGTGTCAGGAAACCACATGCCGCCACCCCTATCACGATCCGCAGATAAATGCCGCTCATGCCCAGACCCTAGCCACTCCCTAGCAGCCACGGCAAGCGCCGATCGAAATCCCCGCAAAGCCGCTGCGATTTTCCCGGCTTGGCAGCTCTCCATGCCGTCGCGATGATGCGGCATGCCACGCATCCTCATCACCCTGGGCGATCCGGCCGGCATCGGCCCGGAGGTGGTCGACCATGCGCTGGCGGCGGTCGCCATTCCGGTCGGCTTCGAAATCGAAATCCTCGGCGACCGCAGCGCCGGCACTCCCGGCAAGCCCGACAGCCGCTCCGCTGCCGCCGCCATGGAGGCGCTCGATGAATCTGTTAGACGATTAAAAAATGGCACCGCCGATGCCGTGGTAACGGGGCCGGTTTCGAAGGCGGGTCTGCAGTCCGTCGGATTTCCCTTCCCAGGCCAGACCGAATATTTCGCGGACGCGTTCGGCGTTTCAGACTTCGGCATGCTTCTAACAGGTGCGCAATTGAGTGTGGGCCTCGCGACGATCCATGAGCCGCTGGCGAGAGTGCCCGCCATTCTAACAGAAGAAGCGATCGTGCGGATCGGAAATCTAACAGCCGCCTTCTTCCGCCGGCGGAACATCCTCCAACCCCGTATCGCGGTGGCGGGTTTGAATCCGCATGCCGGTGAGCGCGGTGCCTTCGGACGCGAGGAAATCGACATCATCGCACCCGCCATCGCGCGCTTGAACGGAATGTCGGTCGGCCAATTTTCGGGCCCTGCGGTGCCCGATGCGGTGTTCCGCGAGGCCGCGCTTGGGCATTTCGATGCGGTGATCGCGATGTACCACGACCAGGGATTGATACCGCTCAAGCTTCTGGATTTCGACACC
This sequence comes from Akkermansiaceae bacterium, assembly GCA_031371445.1. GTDB lineage: Bacteria > Verrucomicrobiota > Verrucomicrobiia > Verrucomicrobiales > Akkermansiaceae > Luteolibacter. The sequence goes on along the minus strand of JANMJQ010000264.1, from coordinate 40,051 downwards.
GCGGTGAACGTCACCCTCGGCCTGCCAAAACCGCGGCTCAGTCCGGATCACGGCACCGCGTTTGCAATCGCCGGCAAGGGCGTGGCGAACCCCTCGTCAATGATCGCGGCGATCCGGCTCGCTTGTGAACTCGCTTGACCGCGCGGAGGCCCTTTCTAACCTGCCCGCCCCCCTGCCAACCGCGCCGTTCCAACAACAAGGCCTCGAAGCTCCCGCGGGCCATGCCTGCCTCAAGGTGAATGGCAGCAAGATCGATCTCATCATCCCTCCCATCGGCATCACCGGCGGCCCTTGCGCCGTCGTCGCCGCCTGCGGAATTTATGCGCGGTGATGAACGGCAAGGCCGGTTATCAGTTATCGGTTAATAGTTATCAGGGATGAATGTCCCATTGACCAATAACCATTAACTAATAACCTCTTCTCGTCTCCCCAACCCGCGATAGAACAAGGCGAAAATGACGAAGCAGATCGCGATCATCGCGGCGATGGCTTGCCAGAAGGAAACCCAACCCTGGCCGTTATGAACAAAGCGATCATGGAAATAGGCGCAAACCTTCGCGCCCGCCAAGGGTCCGAGTCCGCCTGATACCAAGGCCAACAAGCCTTGTGCCTGGCCCCTGAGCCCCGGTTCCACACGCCGATCGAGGAAGACCTGCGCGGTGATGAAATAAAAGGTATAACACATGCCATGCAGCGCGATGCCGGCAATGTGCCATTGGATCATGCCGCTCGCACCCGCATAGGCACTCATGCCGAAACGCAGCACCGACAGACCAAGACCCCATAGCAGAATCGCCTTCACGCTGTAGCGCATCATCGCCGACCCCACCAACAGCATGGCCGCGACTTCGGTGACTTGCGCCATGGTCATCGTCGCCGTCGTGTGCCGGTCGCCGAGATTTTCCAACATCTCCGGGGCATACATGTAGAAGCAGGTGATCGGTATCGAGAACAACAAGGTCACCGCAAAAAACACCGCGTGGTCGCGCTGCTTCAACAAGACGAAGGCATCAAGCCCGAGGCGGCTTTTCCAGTTAAGTCCACGCCCCAACGGTGGCGTGTGGGGAAGCAGCAATGCGACCACACCACTGGCAAGGCGCGTGACCGCCGATGCATATCCGGCTGTGGGACTGGTATCGGCATGCATGGCAAGGCTGGTGATGAGTCCCGCTGCCATCCAACCCAGCGTGGCTCCCATTCTTACCAGCGGATACTGCCGTTCACCGTGCGGCAGATGGCTGAGGGAAATGGTTGCGAGCAATCCCCACGATGGCGCGGAGAACAACGAGTATGCACCTAACAGGCCGATGAACCACCATGGATTCCACGCAAGGTCGAGCGCGGCGAAGGCTCCTAACAGAACCGCCGCACTCACGAACGACGACCATGCGAACAAGCGGTTGGCGGCCACCCGTTGGTCGGCGAGCGCCCCGCCGATCAACGGTGAGATCAACGCGCACAAAGGCCCCACCATGAAGGCCAGGCCCACCCATCCGCTCATCCCGCGGGCTTTGAGAATGTTCGTCAATGCCGGCACCCAGAATCCCGGCGTCATCCCATGAAGGAAAAACACCAGCCACAGCCACCCAAAAGTCACTCGCGTCGATTGCCCACTCCCACCCTGCACGCGAAGTGCCTAGGGCCTGGCGGTAAAATCTGAAATCTGAAAATCTGAAAACTGAAATCTGGCGTCTGGTCTCTCGCTGCATTCACAATTTCCTTGCATTTTCCGTTCAAAAGAACACTGTTCAAATTATGCACGCCGAGCTAACCAGCCGTCAGAACGAAATTCTCGCCTATTTGCGGAAGACGCAGCGGGAAACGGGGATCATGCCTTCGACCCGGGAGATCCAGCACTACTTCAAGTTCGCCAGCCAGACGGCGGCCATGAGCCATCTCCGCGCCCTGGAGCGCAAGGGCGTCATCCAACGCCTTCCCGGCAAGGCCCGCGCAGTCATTTTTCCCGATGAGTTGGATCGCCCCGAAACGCTCGATGTTCCGATGTATGGCAGCATCGCAGCCGGCATGTCGCAGGACGTGGAAAATGAACGCGAGGGCTGCATCTCGGTGGACATTTCCGCGCTGGGAATTCCCCGCAATGCGAAAGCCTTCGCCCTCAAGGTGCGCGGCGACTCGATGATCGACGCCCACATCTGCCATGGTGACACCGTGATCCTGGAATTCCGCGAACCCAAACGCGGCGATATCGTGGCGGCATTGATCGATGGCGAGACGACCTTGAAACGCTACGTGGTGGAAAAAGGAAAGCCCTTCCTGCATGCGGAAAATCCCGACTTCCCCGATCTCATTCCAGCCCGCGAGCTGGTGATCCAGGGAGTTCTTATCGCCTTGCTACGGCACGCGGCGTAGTTCGCCCAAAGGCGACTCCCAACTTTCAACTTAGCGCTCCTTCATCCATCGTTTCGGCTTGCCCGCCATCATCAGTCCGCTAGAAGCGCGGCATGAACGAGCGATTGCGGAATCTGTACTTCCGGGTTGCCTTTTACATGATTACCCAACAGGTTGTATATGCTCTGCGCTGGCAGCCATAGGGTCTCGCTAAGAAAATCGTGAAGATCAGTTGACCTGGTGTGTAGCGTGTGTATCTTTTCGTGGTGTCGAGCCGCGACGTTATCGCCAGACTGAAGGCCGACGGCTGGACGCTGGCGAACGTTCGGGGGTCCCACCACCAATACAAACATCCCGTCCGAAGCGGTCGTGTCACGGTGCCGCACCCCAAGAAGGACTTCCCGAAAGGCACGCTCAGAAGCATCTTTTCCCAAGCCGGTTGGCAGTGGCCGCCCTAATACCATGAGATTTCCGATCGTCATTCATAAAGACCCCGACTCCGATTATGGCGTCACCGTTCCGGATCTGCCTGGCTGCTTTTCGGCGGGTGACACCACCGACGACGCGCTTTCGAACGCCGTTGAGGCCATCGAGTGCCATATCGAAGGCTTGCTACTCGACGGCGAGAAGCTGCCTGTTCCCGAAACGGTCGAGCATTACCGGGGCCAGCGTCAATTTGCGAAGGGAGTCTGGGCTTTGGTGGATGTGGACGTGGCGAAGCTATCCGGCAAGGCGAAGCGTGTGAACATCACCTTGCCAGAGCGCCTTCTCGTTCAGATCGATTCCTTCGCGGCCCGTCATGGAGACACGCGGTCCGGTCTTCTTGCCCACGCCGCATTGGAATACGTTGCCGCCCACGACGACCGATAGCGAAGCCGTGGGTCCTAACGGATCAAGCGCAGCGGTGTCGACCAACTTCGCAACGGCGCGCCCATCGGCCGCAAGGTGATGCTCATGCAGCACAAAAATCGTCGTGAATGACGTTCTTTTCGCGACAAGCTGCCAAGGCAACGAATCCCAGAAAAATGGCAGCGCTGGTTTTCATTTCAGTCCCAACCCTTTAAACCGGTTTTCTGAAACCATTCTCCCAACTTATCTCCTATCTCCGATCCCCTATCTCTTCCGATCCACAACCACTCACCGTCCCTCTTGAATTCTTTCCGCGAGCATCGCCGGCAATCCGGCGGCAATGATTTTCGTCTGCGTCGTCGCGATGTCGTATTCCACGCGGCGGAAGACGACCATGTTGTGGTCGAGGTCGAAGATCGCGTAGCAGGCCCGCCAATCGCCGTCGCGGGGTTGCCCGACGGAGCCGACGTTGATGAAATATTTCGAGCCCGCTTCGATGACGACCTGTTCGGCGGGGACTTCCTGGACCTTGTCGCTTTTCACATAAACCCGCGGGACGTGGGTGTGGCCGTGGAAGCAGAGTTGGGTGAACTGGTAGGAAAAGTTCGACATCGCGTCGAAGCGGTTGGTCACGTAGTTCCAGTTCGCGGGCTGGTCGAGGGTGCTGTGGACGACGGTGAAATCGGTGACTTGCCGGACCATGCGCAGCTTGGTGAGCCAGAGCCGTTGTTCTTCGGATAGCTGTTGCCGCGTCCACTCCAAGGCAGCGGCGGCGACCGGGTTCATGCTGTCGAGCGAGTGGCTGCCGGATGCGTCCTCGTCGTGATTTCCCTTCACTGTCGGACAATTCATGTCGCGCACGATTTCAAGGCAGCGCGAGGGATCGGCATTGTAACCGACGATGTCGCCCATGCAGACGTAATCGGTCACACCTTGCTTCGACGCGTCCTCGAGGACCGCCTCGAGAGCTTCCAGATTGGCATGAATGTCACCGAACAGAGCGATCCGCATAGAGAAAAAGGAAAAGCGAGTTTGCAGCGGGTGGGGGGACTGTCGAGACGAAACCTGAGCACCTTATTTGGAAAACCAGTCGTCCATGTCTCGCGGAGGTTGGAGAGCTTGCTGGAAAATGCTTTTTTCCGGCGGGATGTTGAGCGTTTTTTCGAGCGATTCCAACGCGGAAGCCACCCCATAAACCGGAAAGCGCTCCCGTGTCCGGTGCCAATGGCCACTCAATTCCTTGTAGGCATTTTCAGGGCTGCCGAACAATTCCAACGCCCGCTTGGCCGTGTCCATGCCCGGATTTTCGTGGGCTTCCAAGACAAACAGCAACACCACCATCGTCGTGGTCCGGTTCTTCGGGTCCTGGTAAAGCTCGCGGCCCAAGGCCAATGCCTCCGCTTCCTTGCCGGGCACACGGGCCAGCGAGTAAAATTGGAAGCGCCTCGCATAAGAGAGGGAATTCGGTATCGCCGCAGCCCGCCCGTAGGCATCTGCTGAGTCGGCGAAGCTCTTGTTGGGATCGCGGAATGCCGGAAACTTGTTGGGATCGGCCAACATCGATCCCAGATTCGTGTACAGACTCCAATCGTCCGGGTTGTTGCGGATCCCGCGTTCGAGAAAAGCCCGGCCGCGGACAATCGACGCCCGCCATGCCTCGCGGCGGCGCATCGCCGGCATCGTCGAATTGTAGAGATAATACGACGCCGCATTGTAGGCGGAGTGCCATGAGCCGGTCTCCCAATAATACCGCGTCCGTGGCGCGAGATCGACGATGATGTCGAAGCACTTCGCGACGTCGTCCCATTTCTGATCTTCGAAAAATCCGAAAGCGCGCAGGTTCATGAACGTCGCCACCAGTGTTCGCAAGCCGCCCAATGCCACCGCAGAACTGGTTTGTCCGATCTTTTCGGTGGTTCCGATCTCCAGTGGCGGAGGCGTCAAGCCAGCATCACGCAGTTCCTTCGCCAGGCCCGCTTCAAACGGCATCCGCGCCGCGCCGAATGCCAGCAGCGACACTGTTAGAATACCGGTTTTTTGCCAGGCTTTCACTCTGTTAGAATTCCTTGTCGGAGAACACGAACCACGATGCCATGATGAAGAACACCGCGTAATAAAGCCCGATGACCGTCAGTTTTCCAAGAGTCACCAAGGGCATCACCTGGCCCTCGATGACCGCATCGATGACGTTGAAGTTCTGGAAATCCGGCAACACCAGCGCCAGCAGCAGCGACGCGCCGCGGGTCAGCATACTTTGCCCGACGTGACCGGATTGCAGGAAGGCCTCGCGCGCGTCCGCCTGGAAGTGGCCGATGAAATAAATCAGGAAGCTGATGATCGTTGTGAACAGCGTGCTGGTGGAGAACGTGGAAATCAGCAGCGCCAGCGAGGCCATGATCGCCGAGCGCAGGAACACCGCGAACACCGCGCCCTGCAGCGACCATGTTGGACCGTTCGAAAACGTCTCCATCTTCAACGACTGGATCGCCTCCTGGGGCCAGCCTTGGGCGGTCGCCATGTCGAGCTGTTGTTGCCAGACCATCGACGTGCGGATTTGCAGAACCACGGTCATCAAAATGTCCATCATCGCCAGCGACGCGAAGACCAGCAGCATCACACCGAACAGCTTGCCCGCGAGATAATCCAGGCGCGGCACCGGCTTCGCCAAAATCGTGTAGAGTGTCCGGTCCTCGACGTCCTTTGGCAGCAACAGCGCCGTGGCCACGATCGACAACACCACCGAGAACAAGGTCATCGTGCCCAGCGACCAGCTCTTGATCGAGCGCAGCACGTTCAAGCCCACCGACTCCGGACCCTCGTGTTGAGGCAGATCGAAGAAGTTGCTGCAGATCGCGATCACCGCGAACACCGCGAGGAAATAGAACACCTTCATCCGCACCAACTGCGTGAAGGCGTGGCGGGCGATGACAATGATGCGGCCGATGTGCGAACCGCGCGAAACTTTTACGGTTGTGCTCATCGTTCGTCGGTGTTCTGGGTTTCACGGAGGAACAGGCGCTCCAAGGTGGTTCGTGGTTTGCCGGTTCTTACCAGCGAGGCACCGGATGCTGCCACCAACGAAGTGATTTGCGATATCAACGCAGGGTCCGCGTCCTTCAAAATGATTTCCGTCTGATCCTCGATCGCGATCAGATCCTCAAGCCGTCCTTCCTTCACAATCTTGCCTTTGAAAATAATTCCCACATGGTCGCACACTTCCTGCACTTGCTCTAACAGATGCGAGCAGAGGAAGACCGTGATGCCGCGCTCGCGGAGTTTCAGGATCAAGTCGCGGATCTGCCGCGAGCCCACCGGATCCACGCCTGCGGTCGGTTCGTCCAAAATCACCAGCCGCGGTTCCTGCACCAGCGCCTGCGCGAGGCCGATGCGTTGTAGCATGCCCTTCGAGTAGCCACCGAGCCGCCGGTCGCGTGCGCCTTCGAGATCGACGAGAGCCAACAGTTCGCTGACGCGGTCATCTAACAGTTTTCCCTTCAACCCGCAGAGCTTGCCATAGAACCGCATCGTTTCCGCACCGCTGAGGTGTTTGTAGAAATACGGATTTTCCGGCAGGAAGCCCACGTCATTGCGCGAATCCACCTTGAGCGAATCCTTGCCGAAAATCGCGCAATGCCCCGCGGTCGGCACCACCAGGCCCAGCAGCGCCTTCATCGTCGTCGATTTGCCCGAGCCGTTGGGGCCGATCAAGCCATAGACTTCGCCGGGCATGATCCGGATCGACACCCCATCGACCGCGCGCAGCAATTGTTTGCGGAAGGAAGTTTTGAAATCCTTCACAAGTCCGGTGATTTCAACTGCGGGGATCGTTTCGGCCATGGGCACAGCTATTCTTGGAACCGGTCCGCTTGCCTGGCAACGGGCAAATTCGGATTTTGCGCCCTTGCGCCCGCCCGCCGCGGCATTCATATCTTTGGCGAACCTCGTAAATCCATGAAACGAATTGCCACCTGCCTGTTAGCTACTTTCGCCGCCCTGGTCCTTCCCGGATGCCTCCAAAACGAAACAACCATCCATCTCAATAAGGACGGCAGCGGCACGGTGGTCGATCAGACCACGTTCGGTGCGCAAATGCTCGAGATGCTCGACAAGATGTCAGGCTCCGGCGGCGGTGATGCGGCGGCTCCTCCGAAAGATCCGCTTGCGGACACGTTCAGTGAGGAAAAAGGAAAGGCCCGTGCCGCCACGATGGGCGAGGGCGTCACGTTTGTGAGCAGCGAGCCGATCAAAACCGCCACCGGCAGGGGGGCGCGCATGACCTTCAAGTTCACCGACATCAACAAGCTCCAGCTGTCGATGGGCGACAACATGAAGAACCTCTCTCCGATGGGCGGTGGCGAAGCACCGGCCGGACCCAAGCCGAAGCCGATGGGCTTCGCTTACGCGGATGGCAAGCTCGTGATGACGATACCCGAACCGGAAAAGCCTGCCGCTGATACCCCCAAGCCCGAGGGCCCGGACATGGACAACCCGCAGGCGGAGGAAATGATGAAGCAGATGTTCGGCGACATGAAAATTTCACTCAAGCTCGTAGCCGAATCCGGCATCGCCGAAACCGACGCCACCTACCACGATGGCAAAACGATCACGCTGGCCGAAATGGACATGGGCAAGGTGATCGCCCAGCCCGGCGCGATGAAGAAACTGAATGCCGCCGACCACAACGACCCCACCGCCGCAATGCAGGCGCTGAAAGGCATCGATGGCGTGAAAATGGAGACCAAGAAGCAGGTCACGGTGAAAGTGAACTGAGGAGAATTGCGGAATGCGGAATGCTGCTTTGGTCAGCGGTCAATAGTCAGAAGTCATCAGGGGAAGAGGAAGACTCGCGAACCCCACTCTTTCCCGCTGACCAATGACCAATGACAAGTGACCAATGACTTCCTTCCTCATCAGTTGTGAAAACGCCACCTGCGCGGTGCCGGAGGCGCATCGCGAATTGTTCCGCGGTTCTGAGGATGTCGTGGAATCGACGGAAGGTTGGGAGCCGGGTGCCTTGAACCTGGCCCAGGCTTTCGCGATGAAATACAGGACGCCCTTGGTGCATGCCGACGTGACGCGCCTGTTGATCGACTTCGAAAAAGACGGCGATGAGCGATGGAGCCGCTTTTCCCAAAAACTTCCCGAAACGACCCGCACCAAGCTCGCCGACCGCCACGTGCGGCAATACCGGCTGCTGCTCAACAACCGCATCGGCGACGACCTGAAGCGCCATGCGCAGGTCCTGCATTTACTGGTGCATACCGAAGCCACTAACGATGGCCGGGTCACGCTTACGACCTTTCCCGGCGCAGCACTGGCGGAGGAGCTTGCGACCGCATGGTGCATCAATCTAACAGGTCGCGGGATCGATGCCCGGCATCACGCGAAATCCGAACCCAGCGCGCTTGCCGCGGAATTGGCCGCCGCTTTCACGCCCGAACGATACGTGCAAATCAGGCTTTCGGTATCGCAGGGATTTTTCCTCGAAGGCCGGCCGATGCGCTGGGAGACGCTGAAGAAAATTCTGTTAGAGTCGCTGGCCGCGGTGGTCGCGGGCATGGAGGTTGTCGGGTAGAGCATTTTAAACAATAGCGTGGCCATCTCAAAAGGCCCAAAGGGCTGGTCCATACCAGCCCGGCCCATCGGGCCGGGGTTTGATTGCGAAACGAATACACGCGTAAGCTTGAGGCGTTGGCAGCCACACAATCTCCATCGCAGCGCGTTACGAGGGCGCTGCGCTCAGCATCAATCCTCAATCTACCATCCTCAATCCTCTTCCCCTTGCCATCGGGGGGAGCGGCTGCTAGCGGGTCCTCTCCATGAGATCGCTCCTTCTGGCAGTATTGGCCATCAGCGCCCCCTCAGCGCAAAAGAGCGAGGACTCCAAAGGCGAACTCCGGTCCATCGCCACCGGACACTTCTTCCGCATGAACATGCGCAACCATCACCTCAGTTGTCTGGGCATGGCCAATCCCGAGGACGGCAGAGCCACGCGATTTTCGAGTGCCTTGCCCACAACCTGCTGCTGCTCTTTGAGCAATACCTCGGCCAAAGCGAAGGGCTGCGCGACGTGCTGGAGGAGAAAAAGCAACAAGGCCGAGCCAAACCGGCAATCGTTGCCTCCAAGGCGGTAGGGATCATCCGGGCCGCCGGAAATTTCATCAATACCGCGTTCCACAGAGCCACCCAGCGAACCCAGCGCTTCATCCGGTGGGTCCGGGTCTGGATTTACAAACAGGCTCCCTGGGGCGAATCCATCCTCCGCCTGAAAGAAGTCTGAGGCGCAACTTCAGCGTAGTTTTCCACACCGATCCAGTATCATATAAAGGGACAGTCCTTTTAAAAGAAAAAGACTTGCGTTGGTGCGGGTGACCGCGCAGGATGGGTCCATGAGGCGGGCGCGGTGGTTGGCGGGGTGGCGGGCTTCGGAGAAGAAGCCGGTGTTTTATCACTGCATTTCGCGGGTGGTGGGCCGGCGCCTGGTGTTTGGCGCGAAAGAGAAGGAAAAATTCCGCACGCTGATGCGGATGCAGGAGAAATTCACAGGCTGCCGGGCGACCGCCTACTGTGTGATGGGCAACCACTTCCATTTGCTGCTGGAAGTGCCGCCGATGGCAGAGGGCGGGCTGTCGGACTCCGCGTTTCTCAAACGACTGGGCGCTCTTTATAGTGAAGCGTTTGTCGCGGAAGTCCGCAAGGAGCTCTCAGAAGCGCGGAAGTCCGGGCCACCCAATGCCGCGGCGGCGATCCATGCGCGCTTCACCTACCGGATGCACGACCTGGGGCAATTCATGAAAGGCCTGCTGCAGCGCTTCACCCAATGGTTCAATGGCACCCATTCGCGCATCGGCCGGCTGTGGGAGGACCGCTTCAAGAGCGTGATCGTGGAAGACGGAGTGGCGGCGAAAACGATGGCTGCTTACATCGATCTGAACCCCGTGCGCGCGGGCCTCGTGAAAGACCCGGCCGAATACCGATGGAGCAGCTACGGCGAGGCTATCGGTGGTGGTCCGCGGGGAAATGGGGCGACGGCACGAGGCGGTTTGGTGCGGGCGTGGGGGGCGCATCAAGGGCTGGCGGCGGATGCTTCGTTGTGGGGAGGTGGAATTTCCCGCAGCTACCGCAAGCTGTTGATGGGCGGAGCCGTTATGAAAACGGAGGAAAGGGTGAGCCGCGAGGGGAAACTGGAAACGCGGATTTTGCGCAGGGGGATGGAGAAAACAGAGGTCGAGAAAGAGCGCGAGCAAAATGGCGAACTGCCATTCGCCGCAATGCTGCGGCACCGGATCCGCTATTTCAGCGATGGTGCGGTGATCGGCAGCCGTGGGTTCGTGGACGAAGCTTTCGCCAGGGGACGATCACGATTCGGGCCGCGGCGCATGAGCGGTGCGAGGAAACTCCGGCGCGAAGCAGCTCCGGCAAGCGGGTGGTTGTGGAGTCTGAGGGATTTGCAGAAGAGTTAAAAGCCCGAGCTATTTTGGAAATGCGGTCGGGTGTCTGAAAATGGCAAGAATCTTGTTGCAACCGATTCTCATTTGCGCATCTTTCCGGCAGATGCGAGCGTCCCACGCAGCCGAGCTGGAAATTGACAGCGCCATTTCACTCAACCGGGTGAAGGTGGGCTGTGACGTGCAGATCCGCATGCTGAGCGGACCATCCTGCGACCGGCTCCGCGACCTTGGGTTCTGCGAGCAGATGCAGGTCCGCAAGATCGCCGGCGGACGGAACTTGATTTGTTCGGTCTGCGGCACCCGCATGGCGATCAGCCGTGAACTGGCTGAGCAGGTTCTGGTTTGTCCGGTGGGCTGAATCCGATGACCCCGGATGCTCTTTCAACGATCGCGCTGATCGGCAATCCCAACGCGGGAAAGACGACGCTTTTCAACGCTCTAACAGGAGCGAACCAGCGTGTCGGCAACTACGCCGGCGTGACCGTCGAGGTGAAATCCGGCGAGACCTTCACGCCGCACGGACGCAAGCTGCGGGTTCTCGATTTGCCCGGTTGCTATTCGCTGCGCGCGAACTCGCCCGATGAAAAAGTCGCGCTCGATGCGTTGAGCGGAACATTGCCCGGCGAAACGAAACCGGACCTGGTGGTTTGTGTTGTCGATTCATCGGCCTTGGAGCGGCATTTGAATCTCGTGCTGCAAGTCATGGAGCTTGGCCTGCCCTGCGTGCTCGCGTTGAACATGGTCGATATCGCCGAACGCACCGGCCTGCGCCTCGATCCCACGAAACTTTCCGAAGAACTCGGCATTCCCGTGGTTCCGATGCAGGCGAATGCGAAACGCGGCATCGTCGAACTGAAACAAACGCTGCGCTTTCCCCTGCCCCACTCGTCGGAAGTCATCACCCACGCGGCCGCGGAGAATCCCGAAGAAGCAAGGCGTGCGTTCATCGCGAGGTTGTGCGAACTCGCCGCACGCCGGCCGGATGCGCATCAACAAACACTTTCCGATAAAATCGACTCGCTGCTCCTCCATCCCATTTTCGGATGGGTCGCGATGGCCGCCATTTTCTTCACCGTCTTCTGGGCGATTTTTTCCTTCGCGCAAATCCCGATGAGCTGGATCGAGGCCGGCGTTGGAATGCTCAGTGACTGGGTTTCATCGCGGATGTCGGAAGGCGACCTGCAATCGCTTCTCGTCGATGGCGTCATCGGTGGTGTCGGTGGTGTGGTGATGTTCCTGCCGCAGATCGTGTTGTTGTTTTTGTTCATCGGGCTGCTGGAAAGCTCGGGTTATATGTCACGCGCCGCGTATCTGATGGATGGCGTAATGGCGAAGGCGGGTCTCAGCGGAAAATCATTCCTGCCGCTCTTCAGTTCGTTTGCCTGCGCCATTCCCGGCGTGATGGCGACACGCACGATCGGTTCCGCGAAGGAACGGATGGTGGCTATTTTCGTCGCGCCATGGATGAGCTGTTCGGCGCGGTTGCCCGTTTATTTCCTGATCATTCCGCTGCTGCTTCACGAAAAGGAAGGCACCTGGAAACAAGCCCTGGTGCTGTTCGCGATCTATGCGGTAGGCACGCTCACCGCATTCGTCGCGGCACGGGTGTTGCGGGGACGGCTTGGCGAAGACATCACACCCGGCCATTTTCTGTTAGAGCTGCCACCTTACCGCGCGCCGCAGTGGAGTTATATCTTCCGGCATGTCCTCGAGCGCGCGTTGTCGTTCGTGAAAAAAGCGGGAACCATCATTCTCGGACTTTCGATTTTGCTCTGGGCTCTCAGCACGTATCCGAAAAAAGAAGGCGCCGACAAGGCGGAGGCACTCGCCCACAGCGCGATGGGACGCATCGGCAACATCATCGAGCCGGTGGTCAAGCCGCTCGGCTTCGATGGCCGGATGGGCACGGCGATCCTCACTTCATTCGCCGCGCGCGAGGTATTCGTTTCATCGATGGCGATCCTTTACCGGGTCGATGAATCCGACAGCGAGGAAGAAACCCGCAGCATCCTGCGTGATCGGCTGGTGACTTCCAACTGGCCGGACGGACGACCGATTTTCACGCCGCTGTCGTTGGTGTCGCTGATCCTTTTTTTCATGTATGCGATGCAGTGCCTGGCGACCACCGCCGTGGTTGCGCGCGAGTCGGGCTCGTGGAAGGTGGCGGCATCACAATTTGCGTTCATGACGGCATTCGCTTATGCTGCGTCGCTCGTGGTTTTCCAAGGGGGCAGACTTTTCGGTTTCTAGGGGCATTTTACGAAAATTCCATATCCACTTTCGAAATCAGATTTAGCCGCCAATAGCCCACGTTATCAGTTAATCGTTATCGGGAAGAATTCTTACCTATTAACCAATAACCATTAACAGATAACCCAATTTTAAATGTCCTGACATGCACATCGACTGGCAAACCCTGGCAGCGGCGGGAATCGTTCTCGTCACGCTCGCGATCTTCGTGGCGCGCTTGATCCGTCCGAAAAAGAAATCCGGCTGCGGCAAGGACTGCGGTTGTGGCAAGCCGTAGAGCTTGATCCCTTGACCCGGCGGGATTATCCAACCTCGTGATCGTCTGCAAAACCTTCGAAGAACTGCCCGGGCTCAGCGTGCCGCTGCACCTCGCGCTTGGCGTTTTCGATGGCGTGCATGCCGGACACCAGGAAGTCATCCGCCGCGCGGTGGCGGCGGCCACCACTCAGGGCGGGCTTGCCGGGGTGCTCACCTTCGAGCCTCATCCGTTCCGCGTCATCGCGCCCAGCAAGGCTCCCGCCGCGCTGCTTGAAACCCTCGGCCACAAGTCCCGCGTCGTTGCCGAACTCGGCGTCGGCTTGTTCATTCCCCTGCATTTCGATCTCGCGCTGGCGCAAATGGAGGCCGGCGAGTTCATCACCCGGCTCACCGCGGCACCTGTTAGAACGATCGCGGTCGGCGACGATTGGCGCTTCGGCCACAACCGCGGGGGCGACGTGAATTTTCTAACAGAACAGGCGGCGCTGCGGGGGTTTCATCTCGATGCAGTCCCACCGGTGATGCACGACGGCGAACGGATCAGCAGCACCCGCATCCGGCAGGCCATCCGCGACGGAAATCTAACAGCCGCCGAGCAGATGTTGCGCCGACCGTACACCGTCACCGGCACGGTGATCGAGGGCCGCAAGCTGGGCCGCACGATCGGCTTCCCCACCGCCAACCTCGCGATTGGGGCGGTGCAACTTCCACCGGACGGGGTCTGGTCGGTGCGCGTCGGGGTGGACGGGGGCGAGCTGCCCGGCGTCGCCAACCTCGGCCTGCGTCCCACCATCGGCGGCGGGCAGCGTTTGCTGGAAATCCATCTCTTCGATTTCGCGGGCGATCTTTATGGCAAGGAACTCGAGGTGCGCTTCTGCGATCACCTTCGCGCCGAGAAAAAGTTCCCGTCCATGGAGGAACTGCGGCAGCAAATCGCCCGGGATGCCGCCACGGCCAGGAAATCCTTCACGGAAAATCCTTGACCCTGATGCGTTCATGTGAACAGTAGGCACATGGACCCGCTGCATCGCTATTCGGTCAGGATTTTCAAACAGGTTGAAAGCGCCTGGAGCCGCTACCTCCGCCGGCGGCGGGCGCGGTGCCGGCGTATCGAAATTCAGCTCGAGTTTCCGTGGCTGCCGAAAAGATGAATTTCAGGGATTTTGCGCTTACCCTCCGGCCCGCCGCTCTTTATACACCGGGATATCCGTTCGCATGGAGAGCTCCAAACCCAACCCCATTTTCCGATGTCTCGCCTTGATTGCAGCCGCCGGTTTGTTCGTGCCGCTCGCATCGGCACAGTCGGGAACTGCGGCCCGGATGGCCTCCAAGGAAACACAACGGCGCGCTGTCGCGATCGAAGAAGCGCAGGAGTTGTTGAAAAAAGGCGATGAAGCCTACAACGCGGCGCGCTATGCGGAAGCCGTCGAAGCCTATTCTGGAGCCCGGGATTTGATTCCCGACGCGCCGATCACCGCCGAGTTGCGCGATGCGACCACCCTTCGCTTTGCGCAGGCCTCCGTCGAACAAGCGCGCTACCTTTCCCGCAAGGGCGATGTTGCGGGCGCCAAAGCGCTGTTGGACAAGGTGCTCGTTGCCGACGTTGCTCCCCACAATCCCGGTGCCATGCAGTTGCGCGCGGAATTGGATGATCCCATCCGCACGAATCCCGCTCTAACAGCCCAGCACGCAAGGGACATCGATAAGGTCCGCCAACTTCTTTACACCGCGGAAGGCGCTTACAATTTAGGAAAATTTGACGAAGCCAAAGCGCGCTATGAGGACGTGTTGCGGATCGACCCAACGAACAGCGCCGCCCGCCGTGGCATGGAGCAGGCCGCGGTTGCCAAAAGCGATTATCATAAATCCGCCTATGACCATACACGCGCGGAGATGCTCGCCCAGGTTGACAAGGAATGGGAACTCCAGGTTCCGCCGGATGTTGCCGTGGTGCCCACCAATCAAGATCCCGACCTCTCTAACATGGAGATGTCGGTGCAGGCCAAGATCGACCGCCTGATGATTCCGAAGATCGCGCTGGATCAGGCGACCCTGTTCGAAGCGATCGATTTCCTGCGCGCCTCCGCATCCAATGTCCAGGATGGTCCGAACATCAACTTTACCATCAATCTCGGCTCACCCGATTCACCGCAAGCCAAACGGATCAGCACTCTGAAGTTTGACCTGCAGCTCACCAATGTCCCGGTGTCGCAGGCTCTCAAATACATCACCGAAGCGACCCACACTTCGTTTTCGACCGATGACTTCTCGGTCATCATCACCCCCGCCGGCTCAACTTCGGCGGAACTGGTGTCGCGCAGTTACCGTGTGCCCCCGGATTTCCTCGACAGCTTGAGTTCGGGAGCCACCACAACCGCCACGGAAGATCCTTTTGCCCAAGGCGCTCCAGCAGCAGGCCTGCTCGTGCAACGGATGGGTGCGCAGGAAGCCCTCACGAAGCAAGGGGTAGCCTTTCCAGAAGGAGCATCTGCAATCATGACTGGAAATTCATTGCGCGTCGTCAACACCGCCGCCAACCAGGATATCATCTCCCAGGTGATAGAAACGATCACGAAAACCGAACCCATCACGGTAGCGGTGCAGGTCACCATGATCCGGACCGGACAATCCAATCTCGAGGAGCTCGGCTTTGACTGGCTTCTCGATAATTTCGGCTTCGGTAAGAACAGCTGGATCCCCGGCGAAAAAGAGTTGAATCTCGGTGGCGGAACTCAAGGCAACGGTGACCCGATAACCGACATCCCTCTTGCGCCCAGCCAATTTTACCCAGGTCATCCGATCACCTCGGGCAACCGCAGCGGCGATTCGGCGACGACTTCGGATGCGATCGATGACCTGCTGATCAATCAGGCGGGGCGGCAAAACCCCAGGGCGCGTGCACCCGGCGTCTTCGGACTCCGCGGAGAGCTGAACAACGCCAACGTGCAGGTGCTGATGCGCGGCCTCAGCCAGAAAAAAGGCGTCGACCTCATGGGCAAGCCCTCGGTCATCTCCCGCAGCGGACAATCGTCATCCGTAACTTTCGTCCGCGAGTTTCTTTATCCGTCGGAATACGAACCCCCCGAACTTCCCAACACCGTTGGCGCCGGTGGAACATCGCCCGTCACACCGGCAACCCCCTCCGCCTTTAAGAAGCGCGATGTCGGAGTCACCATGGAAGTCCTTCCTGTCGTCGATGCCAACAAACAGTTCGTCAACGTCACGCTCAATCCGACCTTCGTCGATTTCGATGGCTTCGTGAACTACGGCAGCCCCATCAATACCCAAAGCGATGGCTTGCTCGGCCCCTCTGTTGTCAATCTCACCGCCAACACGATTCTCATGCCGGTGTTCAGCAAGGAGGCGGTAACGACCAGCGTGGATGTGATGGACGGCGCCACCGTGGTGCTCGGCGGCTTGGAGAAAAACACGGTGGAAAATGTGGAGGACAAAACCCCAATCCTCGGGGATATTCCGTTGGTCGGACGACTCTTCCAATCGAAGGTCCACAAGACCTCCCGGACGGCCGTGATATTCCTCGTCCATGTCGAATTGATGGACCCAACCGGCCGTGGTTACCGTGACCGCTAAATTCCAACCATCAATTTTCGCCCTCTCCAATGTCAGCCGGTGCCAGCGAGCCTGAGAAATATTCGATCGATGAGATGATGGACCGCCTGAAGACCTCGTCTTCGGGAGCGACGGGTGACGGTGAATTGGTGACCCGCTCCGATGGCAGTCAGGTGGTGCGGGTGAGAAAACGGAAACGGCGCACGACCCAACCCCACAAAGAGGAACGGATCCGCAGCCGCAAATCCCGCATCGTCCAGTTCTCCGCCGCATTCGTTCTCATCGTCGCCTCCGTTCTGGCGGTGGGCGGCGCGATCATTTACGCGAACAGCAGCTCCTTCCGCGACAGCTTGGTGAACAAGATCGCGCTTTCCAGCGGCAGCACGCCGGAGCTCGAGCAGTTCCGCATGAACCCGCAGTCGGCCAATGCGGGCAACCTGTCCTTCGCCTGGCCAGCCGGCAACGTCCTGAAGTCCCTCTCGGTACACATGCTCAATGCTGAAGTTTCGCCATCGAGCTTCTTTGGCAAATCCTTCCAAGGCGAGGAAGTCACAGTGGACCAGGGATATTTGGCCCTGCAAATCCCCCGGCCCGGCGAACCACGCACCGTCAACCCCATGCCCGAGGGCGACCTGCCGATCCAATTCAATCGCTATCGCATCCCCAAATTCGAAGTCTCTTTGGGCGACTCCATCACGGGTCCGATCCGTCTCCTGAGATCGGAAGCTTCGCTCTCGTCAAAAACCATTTCGGGACTTCCCCAAATGCGCCTCTACCGCGGCGACTTTCTCATCAGCGGCTGGCCCAACCTGCGGATGGATCGCGCTCTCATGGAATTCCGCGGCAGCGAGACCGACATCATCTCAATGCGGCTCCTGCATGAAGCCGGCGGCCCGGAAAACGACCGCGGAGCCGCCGAACTTGCGGGTACCATTTCTCCCTACCAGCCCGAACATGCTTCCACCCTGTCCGTGAAGCTCGACGCCTTCCTCTTGTCGGGCGTGGTTGGGCCGTCGCTGGGCAAGTTGTTTTCAGGCCGCGTCGATTCAACATCCACGCCCCGCTCCAACTACCTGACATTCCTGCCGACCGCCACCCCGTCGTCGGTGCTCGACATCACCTTCAGCGCCACCCCCAGTTCGAACATTGAAATCCAGGGTTTTCCCTTCCTGCCCGAGCTTGCCCTGATCCTGGGAGATGACGTGTGGTTCAAGCACCCGGTCTTCGAATCCGATGCCGGCGGTGTCATCCATCGCGAGAATGGAATCGTCACGCTCAAGAACCTGCATTTCGAAAGTAAAGGCCGCATGGCCATCCGCGGTTCGATCTCAATGGCTCCCACCCAAGCGCTCTCCGGCAACCTGAACATCGGCATCGCGGATGCCATGGTGACCGCGACGTCGGGCTCCACCGGCGCGAAATTCAAGGCGATGTTCGGTCCATCGGACGGAGGGTTCCGTTGGATCACCTTGAAAATCGGCGGCCCGGCCACAAAGCCAACCGACAATTTCAAGGAACTCTTCACGGCGGCCGTTGCGGCTCAGGCGAATCCGTCCGAGCTCGACAACAAATCGACCTTCGAGGAGTTGACCCGCCCGAAATAAGGTAGCCCCCGCGGCAGGAATTTATCGGATTTTCCGAAGAACGGCATGGCGTTGGCGGTGATTCTGGTTCACCGTGATAACGGATCAGGCAGGTAAAACTGCCATCCATCCAACCAACCAATAACAACCATGCAAACTGCCAACGTCAATCTGCCGGTCACCGTCACGGTGCGGCATGAACAAGTGACCGATGCCCTCCGCGACCACGCGCATAAAAAGATCGAGGGACTGCATCTTGATTACCCGCGAATCATCGAGGCAAAGGCCATCTTGGACGTCCAGAAAAACCGGCACATCGCCGAAATCATCCTCTTCTGCGCCAACCATATCACCATTGAGGCGCACACCGAGGGCAAGGATATGTATGCCGCGCTCGACGAAACGATCGAGAAAATCGCCCGCCGCATGCGCAAGCACAAGACGCGGCTCCTGAAGAAGCACCGGCCGCATCGCAATGAATCGATCCGGCACGTCGAAGAGCGCTTTTTCAAAGAAGAGGTCCTCGATCACCCTGCCGAGTCGGAATTCGATCCGGAGCCGTTCATTGTGCATCCCGAAAGCTATTCGATCCGCACAATGTTCAAGGAAGACGCGATCATGACGCTCGAACTCTCGGACCGTCCGTTCGTCCTCTACAAAAGCGCCCGCCGCGGCTGTCTGACAATCGTCTATCGCCGCAAAGACGGTGATTACGCCTCCATGGATATCGGAGAAGCGTAAGGGTGATCACCGGTCACCCCGCATTCATTCATCAAATCTAACAGCCGGCCGGGAAATCATCCCGGCCGGTTTGTAGGGTCGATCACCGGTCGCCCCGAATTCATCTCGCCCTGAATCCATACATCATCTTCCCCAATTCTAACAGCCCACCGAATCATCCGGTTTTGGGGGGATGAATTCGGGGCGACCGGTGATCGCCCCTACGGGCTGCGGATGTTTTTCGACAACTCGCTCCGGAAAATTTGTGAACACACCGTCCACTCCCATCCGCTGCATCCGCGCGATGTCGCTGGGGTGATTCACTGTATAAACATAGACATTCATATTCCGCGCATGAGCCTCATCAACGAAGTGTTGGTCCACGCATTCCAAGGATGGATTCACTGAGAACGCGCCGAGATCTTCCGCGAATTTCGCATCTTCAACCTTTGTGCGCCCGATCAAGACGCCAAGTTGGATGAGTGGATCCAAGCGTTTCGTTTCCGCCAATTCGCAATGGTCAAATGATGAAACAAGAATCGACCGATAACTCCAACCCTTGCCGATCAGTTCGCCAACGAACGCGGCAACCGGCGCGGCGGTGTTCGGGCCTTTGAGTTCAATGTTGATGCAGGCCCTTCCCTCAATCTCGCGGCACACTTCTTCAAGCGTCGGAATTTGTTCGCCGCCACCCGCGTCGAGCGATCGCAAATAGTCGAATGTTTGATCGGACAAATTGCCTTTGCCATTGGTCGTTCGCTCCAGGCGGTCGTCGTGAAAAACCACCAACTGTCCGTCCACGTGATAGACATCGATTTCAACGCAGCGGGCTCCCAATTCAAGCGCCTTGCGAATGGAAGCCAGCGTGTTCTCCGCCACATGCCCCATCGCGCCGCGGTGGCCGATGCAAAGGAAGGGCGAAGCGTTCATGGGTTTGTATTGCGTTATGACTCACGACTCTCAACTCGCAACAGATGTTGCGAGGGCATGTCTCACATCGGGCGATTTTCCAGTTTCACGGGCTTTCCATCAATCGATAGAAATGCTGCGCACCATCGGCGGGAAGCGGGGCATACGAGGTCATCGTTTCCGATCCCGTCACGTTGTGCCAGTTAAACGAGCCGTCCGCTTCCTGCAGCGCGCGCCCGGTGCCCGGCACCCATACCACCTTCAGAGGATTCCCGGGCAGCATGGCTACGGCCAGAGGACGGACGGAGCGTACGCCCGTCAACATTTCCAGACTCCCGCCATCGCCGTCAACGCCGATGAAAAAGTCCCCGCCCGCGTTGATGGCTCCGATGAAAGGCACGGGATCGCCATGATAGATGGGAAGCGTCCCGTCCGCGGTGCTCACGGTGTATCCTGCGAAACTGCCTTCCATGTGTCCGGTCAGGCTGCCATCCAGGGAGAAGGCGATCCCGCCATTCCTGTGTCGGAAGCTATCCAGCCCGTTGATGTTGATGACATGGCCGTTGCCATCGTTGATGACGTCCAAGCTCCCTGGCAATTCCAGCGCGCTGAGCGTCCAGTTTCCTGCGGCTTCCCATGCGTTGACGGGATGCTGTTTCACCAGAACGGTGAGCTCGCTGCCGTAGGTATCCCGATGGGAATCGATCATCACGTCCTTGCCCGCATTCAGATTGAAAACAAGCAGCGGTTCCTGCGGACCGGCGGGCGTTAGGGATACAGCGCCGTCCGCAGTGACCAAGACATCCCCGGTCTGCTCGCCGGAATTGTAATTGTAGTGTCCTCCACCATCGATCACCACCACGCCACGGGATTGTTTGAAATCGTGCGCGCCATTCACGTTGATCACCCGCCCCTGCCCATCGTACTGCAAGCCGATGTCCGCCGGTGTTTGAAGATCCATTACCCACCACGTCCCCACGACATCCGCAGCGACCGCATCCGCCGGTGCCTTCGCCATCAGCAGCAGCTCGTGGTAATCATTCGCTCCATGGGAAGTGGCCATCAAGTCCGAGGTCGCCGTGATCGGCAATGTGAGGGTCATCACCTCCGGCGAGGTCAGGGCCAGACTCACGACGCCTTCCGTATTTACGGTGGCCGTTCCCGCCACGGTTTCCTCCACCATCCCGGACACCGCTCCTGTCGGACTGATGGTCAGCGAACCCTCGGAAATATGGAACGCACTGCCCCCATTCAAGCCGACCAGCACGCCCTGCGGATTCTTGTTTTGGGTAATGGCACCGGGCGTATTCAGACCCGAAACATGCCAAGTCCCCGCCAAATCATAGCCTTGGCAAAGAGCCATCTGCGAAATGGAACCTGACAGGCAGACGAGCAATTTCTTGTTCATTTCCCTTTAAAGCCGCCCCGACCCCGTTCGGCAACCCACAATTCCCGGCTTTTCGCTCAGAAGGGCGAGCTTGGCATCGGAGGTAGTGAGTCGTGGAATTCGGGAGAGCAGCCTTTCAAGCGGAACCAGCCGTCGCGGAATTTCACCACCTTCACGGGGTTGGCTATGCTGAAGAGGATCAGCGACATGACAATAACCACAATGCCACCGAGCATGGCGAAGACCGGGAACCTTAACTTTGCGCGATGCAGTCATGTCACCGACTTTGCCCTGTTGATACGAAGAAAGCCCCGATGGCTCTCCCTGTTTCGCATCCGGATTGGAGAACTTCAGCACATGCCCGGCAAGGTCACGCCATGGGTTGCCCTCCAGTTCCAAATCCACTGCCTCTTCACGACCAGCAAGCCAGATTTTGCCAACCACACGACCGGGCGTCCGGTTGTCAATTTCACCACGGGCAACCTGTTCTTCAATGCGCCATGCCATACGGGAAGATTAGTGAGTCAAGGTGAGCAGACGATGGAGTCTGCGGGGGCAAGTGCCTGAAAGTGCCGCAGATTGAAAGTGAAGAGCTTCTGACACCCAGCAGCCCTTGCTCCGATGAGATGCAATGCATCGTAGATGGCACCACTGGTGCAATTTTGCGCTACGGTGAGGGTCATGGCATCCTGATAGTCCGTGGCTTCCAGAGCGATGATCGTGAAGTGGGGCAAAATCGACTCTTGGACGATGCGTTGGACATCCTTGGGCAGTAGCTTGGGACGTAAAGGGAGAGCGGTGAGGGTGGCGAAGAGTTCCGCCAAAGCGTGAGTTGTGAGGTGGCCCTGATTTTCGCCTGTCTGCACAGCCTGTAGCTGGGGAAAGGCCAAGGCGTGGTGCGGATGCTTCTGTAGCAAGGCGGCAACGACAGCAGATGTATCGAAACAAACTCTCATACCCAATTACACCCCGCCGAGATTCCGGCTCCTTTGGTCGCGTTGCTGGTCGATAAAGGCCCCGATGTCCCATGCGGAAACGGGCAATTCACTGGAGCACACCAACAGGCCCGCCTCCGTGGCAATGGGCGACGCGGGATGCAAAGGACGTAATTTGATGCCATCCGCTTCCAGCGTGACCTCCAAGTCGTCTCCCGCTTGGAGGGCAAAGCGGTCCCGAAGTTGTTTGGGAACAACGAGACGATTCATTTTGTCCAATGTTAAGGTCATCCGCGGGAAATTGCCATTTAATTTGGGATTTGTCAAAATGATAGCCATTATTTCCAAGCTTTGGCCATTGGAATAATGAAAGACACGACAGGAGTGTCGTCGCTCCTTAACGAAAAAGCCGGACGGGTTTCCCCGTCCGGCTTTTTGTGAGTTGTAGCGTCGGTCTATGACCGTCGCTGGTTTGATCAATCTTCCTGACCCGGGCTCCAGTCTTCGGAGGCCGCGGCTGCCAGGTTGAACGCTTGTTCGAGACCGACCATCTCGGAAGACGGACGCAAGCTTTCGAAGCTGGCGCTTTCCTTTTTCAACTGCTCGTCGGAATAACCAACAGCCTTGATGGAAAGACCGATGCGGCGCTCGACCTTGTCGACCTTGATGACGCGGGCTTCGATCGGTTCGCCGACCTTGATGATGTCCTTCACCTTCTCCACGTGGTCTTCGCTGAGTTGCGAAATGTGGATGAGGCCGTCGATGTCGCCATCGAGGCTGACGAAGGCGCCGAACGACGCGATCTTGGCAACCGTGCCCTTGACGAGGTCGCCGACCTTGAAGCGGCTGTCGATCATGCTCCACGGGTCGCCTTCGGTCTGCTTGATGCCAAGCGAGACGCGTTGGTTGGCCTTGTCGATGGCAAGCACGATGGCTTCCACTTCGTCGCCCTTCTTGAGGACTTCGGATGGATGGTTGATCTTGCGCGTCCACGACATGTCGGAGACGTGGATCATGCCGTCGATGCCTTCTTCCAGTTCCACGAAGGCACCATAAGCGGTGAGGTTTCTAACAGGTCCCTTGATGGTCGCACCAACCGGGTAGCGGAGTTCGATTTCATCCCATGGGTTGGAATCGAGCTGACGAACGCCGAGCGAGATCTTCTGCTCCTCGATGCTGATGCCGAGGACGACCGCTGAAATTTCCTGGCCGATGGCGAGCACGTCGGAAGGACGTGTGATGCGCTTGACCCAGGACAGTTCGGAAACGTGGACGAGGCCTTCGACCCCGCGCTCGATTTCGATGAACGCACCGTAAGGCAGGAGCTTCGTGACCTTGCCCTTGACGTTGGCACCGATCGGATACTTCCGCTCGATGTCTTCCCAGGGATTGTCGGACATTTGCTTGAGGCCGAGCGAAACGCGCTCCTTCTCGCGGTCCACATCGAGGATTACGACATCGACGGATTGGCCGATGTGCATGAGCTCGGAAGGATGGTTGATGCGGCCCCACGACATGTCGGTGATGTGGAGAAGTCCGTCCATGCCTTGCAGATCGACGAAGGCACCGAAGTCGGTGATGTTCTTGATCGCGCCGGTGACCTTGTCGCCGATCTTGACGGTTTGGAGGAACTGCTGGCGTTGCTCCGAACGTTCCGCCTCGATGACTTCGCGGCGGGAGATGACGATGTTTTTGCGCTCGTCGTTGATTTTGACGATCTTGAATTCGTAAACGTTGCCGACGTATTCGTTGAGATCTTTCGGTGGGATGATGTCCACCTGCGAGCCGGGAAGGAATGCTTCGACGCCGACGTTGACGGTGAGTCCGCCCTTGACGACGGATTTGACCTTGCCGCGGACGAGACCGCCTTCTTGGAAGACTTTGACGATCTTCTCCCAGTTTTGCTTGTGGGCGGCTTTTTCCTTCGAGAGGACAACCATGCCCTCGTCGTTTTCGAGTTTTTCGAGAAGCACTTCGATCTCGTCGCCGACTTCGATTTCCTCATCCTCGAATTCGTTGGACGGGATGGCGCCCTCCGACTTGTAGCCGATGTCCACGAGGACGACCTGCGGCCGGATTTCAAGGATGGTGCCCTTGACGATCGATCCCGCGCTGAATTCGCGGAACTTCGAATCGATCAGTTCACTGAGGGCTTTGTTGGTGGGTTCCGCACATGCGTAAGCCATGGTTTTGTTTGGTTGGGGTTGTGTTGTTGGTTGCGTTTTCCTTCCGATGATTGCCCCGGAGTTGGAAACCGACAGACACCGGGGCGCCACCGTCTGTCGGGTGAAAAAGAAAAACGGACGCCAAGACTAGGGTCCGGACCGCCCGTGGCAAGGCCAAAAACGAACGTTTCCCGGTTATTGAAACGGATTGGATGAACGAGGCTGGAATTGGGGACGGGCGATCAGCAGGCCGATAAAATTCGCGACCGGTGCGAGCAGTAGACACCAGCCACCAACGCCCGGCGGGGTCCTATCATCATCAAAAGCGATCATGAGATAAATCCCCAAAAATGCTACCGCGGAGAGCCCGCTGAAGATGACCGCGCCACCCCATGCCCACCGCGATTTCGGCCACACGTTTTTCAAAAAGGGCGATACCACGATCAGGAACGAGAAATTTAAGAAGGCCGCTAAAATGATAGCTTCCTGCCAGCCCACGCCTGACAGGTTCTTCGGATGTAGAATCAGCTCACCTATTTGAGGCCAAATCACCCATCCGCCCTTGTTTGAACTGAAGCCATGCAAAAAATGAAACGCCGCGAACATCAACAGAGCCGCTATCAGAAACGCCATCGACCCATGTTGCCTGTATTTGTTTTCCACCAGCAAAGCGTTCCAGTTTCGCCATGCATGGGCAAGCCCGGGTCAACAAGCTTTCAAGCGCTTGCCTTGGCTTCTTGCGCCTAAACCAGTTGTTTAAACGTTTGCTCTGTGGCGATAACCGCGTCTTCGCGGAACGGCTTTTTTGTTTCGAATCCACAACGTGCGGATTCGAGGAAGCTCGGCCGCGCTTTTGATTCCTCGTAGATTTTCGCGATGTATTCACCGACGATGCCTAGGCTGATCATGATGAAGCTGCCCATCAGCAGGATGGTGATCTCAAGTGTGGCAAAGCCGGAAACCGCATGCCGCTGATATACCGACCAAAGTGTGTCTGCGGCGACAGCGGCGGCAAAGCAGAGCGTGGTCATGCCAAGCACCGTTACAATCCGCAAAGGAGCTGTCGTGAAGGATACGATCGCAGTGACACCGAGGTTGAAAAGGGCGAGAAACGACCATTTTCCCGCTCCGGATTCGCGTGCCGCAACGTCGAACAAAATGGTCTCCTGTTCGTAGCCGACCCACTGGGCCAGGCCGCGGTAAAAGCGATGCCGCTCACGCAAATCGAAGACCACGGCATCAACGGCCACCCGATCCAGCAGTTTGAAGTCGGAGGCGTTGTGCATGTCGATTCCGCCGAACCACGTGAGAGCTTTGTTCACGAGAGCCGCCCGTGCCCGAGTCCATAAGCCATCGCCCGACCGGTCGCGTTTGACCGCATGGATCACACGTGCGCCCGCGCGCCAGCGGCGGATCATCTCGGGAATCAGCTCGGGCGGATGTTGCAGGTCGGCATCGATGGTGATGATCGCCTCACCGCGCGCGGCCTGCAGTCCTGCTAGGATGGCGGATTCCTTGCCGAAATTTCTGCTAAGGCAAATTCCCCTCACCGTGGAGTAACGTCTTGAGACTGCCTTTACTTTCTCAAAGGTGCCATCGTGGCTGCCATCATCCACCACGATGATTTCGTAGGTGGCACCACATTCCCGCAGGATCGCCGCGATCACTTCGATCGCTCCCCCAATGCCGGGCGCTTCGTTGAACGCCGGCATGGTCACACTGATCTGTGGAGCCGGAATGGGGCTTGGAGTTTTCACGATTCAGGAAAGCGCCGGGGTTACTGACAGATCGCGGAAACGGACAAGTTGCACGCGTGGAGAGTCAAAGAATCCGAGCGACTGTGCCTCGCACAATGCTTCAAGCTCACCTGCCCAATGATGATAATTCCTCAGGCTTGCGGGAACGTTCCCGCCGTCGGCAGGCATGCCCGGATGACACATCAATTCATAAACGCCACCCGGCCGCAGCGTGTCCAAACGCTTGCGCAGCCACGGGAGGTCAAGCTTTCCGCTGCAATTCACACCAATCAGGCGCGGTATTCCTACACGTGGAGCGCGACGATTCATCCAGGTTAAAATTTGCAGGCTTGCCCCGCGCGTCCAAGCCGCTCCGCCCGTGGTGTCGAACCATTCCGGCGAACTCCAGCGGACCCAATCGATTCCATGTTTCCAAGCGAGCCGGCGGACCACCTCAAACAATGGCGGGAACATGTGGACATGTTCATGGCTATTAAGAAACACCGGCTCGATGCCCGCCTTCCAGCAGCGTGAAATTTGCGCGTCCCACTCAACCTCCACCGCTTCACAGCGCAGGCGTCCCGAAAGCACGGCACGGGCAACACCGAACTTCCCGGCGCGGAAATCGCCGGTGGCTGGATCCACAAGACCCCTTGTCCCGGTTGTTAGAGGCGTCCCGGAGGTAAGCGTGAGATGCACGCCAAGATCCACATTGGCATAAGCACGCAGTTCCTCCACCCGCCCGGGCCAAGCCGGACTGTTAGTCAGAATGCCGGTTGCCGTGATCGCGCCGCACCGCGCCGCGTCGATGATGCCCGCGCTCACGTTGTCGAAGTAACCGAAGTCATCCGCGTTCACGATCACCCGGGCGGGCGGCGGGGCGAACGAGGATTCGCCACCGCGGATGTCATACGGCGTCATGGTTTTTCGCCCGTATTGTTTAAAGACATCTTGTGCGGATCGACCCCGTCTTTCCGCGTTTTGTCACTCTCCACATACAAATCCGTCAATCGGTGTCCCCGATGAGTCAGCGGCGACAAGCGGCTTTGGACGGCCGCCGGTAATTCAACCCACGAGCGCGCGATCATCGCGACATAGAGCAGCCCCGGGGAATCGAGATCCTCCGTGAGAGTCTGCAGGGACTCCGTGTTCTTTGTTTCACCGGAGGTATAGAATTCCGCGGAGAAGCGCCTGGTACCAAAATATATGAGCCGATCCTGTGGTCCGCGGTGGCTTTGGAAAAACCTTACCAAGCCTTTGTCCGTGGTATCCGGCTGCAAATCGGGAAACGCGAGCGACAAGGTCCCAGCGAGGAAGATCATGCCGAAGCAAGTCATCACCAGCGCCGGATGAAGCAGGTTGAAGCGCTTCCACGTGAACCCCGCTTGGGCCCCTTGCTTGAAGATACCTGCCATCAATATGGCAAGCGCAGGCAAGGCCGGCAAGGGATAGGTGACGATGATGTTTCTCGAAGGAGTGAAAAAAACGATCGTCCACAAGGCCCATAGCAACCAATACAAGCCGCGCCCATCGGAGGCCATAGCCCAACTCCTGGCTTCCCGCCATCTCCGGAAAGGAATTGCAAGAAGTCCGAGACACCAGGGAAATGTCATCATCAGCAAATAGACCCATATCGTGCCCGGGAGCTTCGCATGTGCGCTGCCATAGAGATCGCCTTCCCATCCATTGATGAAAAATCGCTTCCAGTGTTCTCCAACGATGAAGTAGTTGATGAATCCGGGAGTCTTCCGCTCCGCGATGATATACCATGGCAACGAGAGTGCCATCATGAGCAGGGTGCCCGAAATCCTTGGCAAGCACTTCCATGCCCGCCGCCATTGACCTGTTAGCAAAATCCATCCGACGATAGGGGGAAATGCCAGGACCAGCACAAGCGGTCCCTTCGCGAGCAGCCCAATGGCCAAGCCGATGAAAAAGACATATCCCCAGCGGCGGGAATTTTCCAAAACCGCGGTTCTAAACGCCAACATCGCCAGCGTTGTTCCGAAGACCAGCGCCAGATCTGTCATCACCGCGGCCGAGCAATAAAAGAACAGCGGCATGCCCATGAGCAAGGTCGCCGCCACCAAGCCGCTGGTGGCATCGATCTCGCGGCGGACCGCGCGCGCCACAACCACCAGGATCCCGAGAGCCGCGATAAAGATAAAGATCCGCGAGCCGAATTCGTTCGCGCCAAACCATTTGATCCCCAACGCGGACATCCACATCGACAGTGGTGGTTTCGCCCAAAAAGGAACGCCATAGTCAAATTGAGGAGTGACCCAGTTTCCCGTTTCGACCATCTTCCGCGAGATTTCCGCATAGCGGCTTTCAGAGGGATCGGTGTGGGGCGCCCACAGCAGAAGCAATGCGCGGCACAGGATCAGCGCCGAAAGCAGCAGCTTCAAACGAAGTCGGAATTTCTCTTCCGAGCCGGCGGGCGATCTCATTTCCCGTGCAAGCTAGACCACCAACGATGAGAACCCGGTGAGTAGCGCCTGATTGCACCAAAAAATAAGCAGGTGCCCGGCGTGATGAAGCATACTGTTAAAATCCGCGCTTCTCCGGACCTCCGGATTGGTTTCCAATCCCGCCGCGCGCCCAATGCCTGAAAATTTTTACCAGCAAACCACCGCGGCACCGGCCACTTCATTTGACGTCTCGCTGCGGCCGCCGGCGTTTTCGGAATTCATCGGCCAGGAAAAGGTCAAGGAGCGGATCCTGCTCATGATTGAGGCGGCCAAACAGCGCGGCGATGTGCTCAATCACGTGCTGCTTTCCGGACCTCCGGGCTTGGGAAAAACCACGCTCGCAAATCTCATCGCGCGCGCCGCGGGGACGCAGCTTCACACGACGTCGGGACCACAAATCGAAAAGGCCGGCGATCTGGCGGGCATCCTCACGAACATCCAGAAGGGCGACATTTTATTCATCGATGAAATCCACCGCCTCCATCCGGCGATCGAGGAATATCTGTATCCGGCGATGGAGGATTTCAGGTTGGATATCATCATCGACTCCGGCCCATCGGCGCGCTCGATCCAAATCAATTTGCCGAAGTTCACACTCGTCGGCGCGACCACCCGCTCGGGCTTGTTGACCGCGCCGCTGCGGTCGCGCTTTGGTTTGGCGAACCGGCTCGACTATTACACGCACGCCGAACTGGCGGATATCATCGAGCGGTCGGCAGGTCTGTTAGATGTGCCGATCGAACGTGTCGGCGCTTTGGAAATTGCCTCTCGCTCGCGTGGCACTCCGCGGGTCGCGAATGCCCTGCTGCGCTGGGTCCGCGATTTCGCGCAAGTGCGTGGCAAGGGTTTCATCGATGGCACGGTTGCCGATGCCGCGCTGGCGATGATCGAGATCGATTCGCAGGGACTTGATGAAATGGACAAGCGTTTGCTGGAGATGCTGATCTACAAATTCAACGGCGGTCCCGTCGGCCTCAATTCGCTGGCGGTCGCAGTCGGCGAGGACGCGGCGACTTTGGAAGAAGTGCACGAGCCGTTTTTGATCATGCAGGGATTTTTGATGCGGACCCCGCGCGGACGAACCGCCATGCCCGCGGCTTACGTGAAAATCGGCGCGCCGGTTCCGCCGTCGCGGCCCGACGATCCGCAGACGAGTTTGTTTTGATTTTCCAGTTTCCATCCCGTGGCCATCGGCGCTATGGATTCCGGCAATGAATCTCATCGTCAAGGAAACCATCGGCCGCTGCCGCGCCTCGGGACTGCGGCGAACGAAGGCCTTGGAGGAATTGATTTGCACGCTGCTCGAAAGCAAAAGGCCGATGACCTTGACCGAGCTCACCGCATCCGAGCGACTCACCGACCAATGCGACAAAGCCACCGTGTTCCGCTTGTTGCAACGGCTCGTCGAACATGCGGTGGTCAGACGCCTCGGCCTTCACGAACGCGCCGCTTATTTCACGCTGCTGATTCCCGGCCGGCACAGCGACTATCTCATCTGCACCAGTTGCGGCAGCATCGAGCCCGTCAAAGCCCCCTGCCCCGTCCATCATCTTGAAGATGAGATCCGCGAAAAAACCGGCTATCGGAATTTATATCACGAGCTGGAGTTCTTCGGCGTATGTCCGAGCTGCGCTTGATTGAAGAGGTTGAGTGTTGAGTGTTGAGAGCAAGACGAAGAGGAAGAGGGGTTGTGAGGCTTCTAAAATCCCTTGACGATCAGGGCCTTCGATTATACATTATGATGTATGGAACGGACCCAGATTTATCTGACCCCATCTGAAGCTGAGGGCGTGGCACGCGTCGCGGCTGATACCGACCGCAAGCGGAGCGAAGTGATTCGTGAAGCCATTGACCAATATCTCCAGCGCTTCGGACCCAAAGATCGGCGCGCACGGCTTCGCGCGGCGGCGGGCATGTGGAAAAATCGCAAGGACATGGATTTGGAAAAGCTGCGGAAAGACTTCGACCGATTCTGACGATGTTGGTCGATAGCGATGTCTTGATTGATTTTCTGCGGGGCCATCCAAAGGCCATCGAATTCCTTGAGCTTCACGAAGACGACCTCCACATCTCCGCGGTGACTGTTGCAGAACTCTACCAGGGAGTTCGGGACGGGCGGGAAAAAACCAAACTCGCCCAGACACTTTCAGCGACGACAATCCTCCCCCTGACCGAAGAAATTGCGGAAACCGCCAGCCTCTTCCGGCGTGATTATCGGGCATCAACGGGTTGCGGCTTGGCAGACTGCATGATTGCAGCAACCGCCAGCCATCATGACATGGAGCTTGCCTCGCTGAATGCAAAGCACTTCACGATGTTATCCAAAGTCATCGTGCCTTATCGGAAGTAACATGAAAAACGATGACTCCTTCGACCGCCGCAGCGTCTTGCTGATGCTGGCCTCGGTGGTTCTGTTCGCCGCGAACACGCTGGCGATCCGCGCGATTTCGCTGCACGCCCCCGCCGCGGATGGCTGGATCGCGACGATCTTCCGCGGTGCTGTCGGACTGCTTGTCGTGTTCGCGCTTTTCGGCAATGGCCGGGGCTTGCAGCCGAAGCGCTTGTTCACGGGTCGATTGATCTTCCTCCGCGGCATCGTCGGCGCGCTCAGCATCGTCGCGTTTTATGTGACCATCGTGAAACTCGGTGCCGCCCGCGCGGTGATCCTGAATCTAACATACCCGATCTTCGCAACGGCCATCGCGGCGTTCTGGTTGAAGGAAAAACTCAGCAGCGCGGCAATGGCGTGGATGCTCGTGGGGTTCTGCGGCCTTGTCATTTTTCTGAACAACGGAGGACAACTCATGCGCTTGTCCGCTTACGATTTGCTGGCCCTGGCTGGTGCGGCTGGATCGGGGTGGGTCGTGGTCATCATCCGCAGATTACGTCATGAAGAAACTCCGGCGACGATCTATGCTTCGCAGGCATTTTATAGCCTCGCCATCGCGGCACCTGTGGCCGGGAAATTGACCCTGGTTCCCGCGTGGGCGTGGATGGCATTGGCGCTGGCGGCGGTGGTGGTGACCATCGCCCAGTTGGTCATGACGCGGGCTTATCAATTCATGTCGGTGTCGCGCGGCTCATCCTTGCAGATGCTGCTGCCCTTGGTGACCGCCATCGGAAGCTTCCTGTTTTTTAACGAGACCTTTCATCCCGTGGAAATCGCCGGCGCCTTGTTGACCTTGTTGGGAACCTGGCGGGTGGTGGCGAGCCGGGTTTAGCCTTTCCGAAGATCGCCAGACAAACTAACATGCGGTCCATGCAGTGCCCTTATTGCCAATCCCCGATGCGACCCGATGCCGCCGAATGCGGGGCCTGCCGGATGACTTTCCCGCGGACGAGCGCGCTGTTGGGTGCTCTGCCGCGCTTCATCCAGGGGGTGGCTGACAACACCCGCTCGATGAGTCCGGGCGAGATCGCCAAATTGCGGAAGCGCGTTGCCGACATCCAGCGCCGCTTCCCGCAGTTGGTGCTGCAAATTGTGATGCATGTCTTTCCCGAGGAACATCCGTTGTCGATGTATGCCTTCTGGGTCTTCAACGCCGGAAATTTCGCGGGCGACAGCCACCGCGGCAAAGAGAACCACGCGCTGATGATCGTCATCGATCCCGAACGCGGCGAAGCGGCGATCACTCCCGGCTACGGGCTCGAGCCATTCCTAAAAACCGCAACGCTCGACCATCTGTTAGAACTGGCGGGTCCGGCCTGGCAGGAAAAACGCTGGGCCGACGGACTCATGCGGCTGTTAGAAGATCTCGATCCGCTGCTCGAATCCATTGCCCTGCCCGAGGATCCGGACGCAGCGAGGACGGGTGAGTTTTAACGGGTGTTATCAGTTATCGGTTAATTGTTATTAGGAAAGAATTCTAACCTATTAACCAATAACTGTTAACTCGGGCTCTACCCAAACGCCTTCAAGAACCCTACCTCGATCGCCAGCGGCTCGAAGGCATTTGTCTCAAGCGAGCGGCGCAAGGCATCGAGCGCTTCCATGCGTTGCAACAATTTCGTCGTGGATTCAGTGCTGACGATTCCTTGCAAAGCACCTGCCGACTCCGGAAAATCGAGGCCCTTGCCATCGACTTTCAACCGCAGCAGGTCGGCCATCCATGCCATCAGCACGTCGAACAAGCGGCTGCGGGCATCAAGGTATTCTGCCTCCGCGGCGGCCTTGTGATAGACCTCGCGGTCTTTCAACCAACTGCCATCGGTCGCGTCGCGGTAGGCCGCGGTTTCTTCCTTTTCAGCGGCCTTGGCGCCGGCATCGGCTTCTTCGCGGAAGTTGGCCAGAAACGACGAGAAGGCCGATTTCAAATGCATCGCTGCAATCGGCGTTCCGAATCCACGGGTCGCGGCGGCATTGAGTGCGGCAACGAGTTCGGCGCCGCCATCGGCGAGCAAGGCGCGTCCACCCAACAGTGGCAGGCGGGTGCAGCGTGAAATGATGGTCGGCAACAAGCGCTGCGGATTGGCTGTTAGAAGCAGCAGCAAAGTCCGGTCCGGCGGCTCTTCCAATGTTTTTAAAAACGCATTAGCCGCCTGGTCGAACATGCGGTCGGCTTCGACGATGACACCCACCTTGCAAGCCCCGCCCGGCGCCGCGAGATGCAGCGTGTGTTCAAGGTCGCGGATTTCATCGACGCCTATGCGCCGTGATTTCATTTTGGGACGGATGATGCGGATCCAACCGCTTTCAAGTTCATCGAGCGGCGGTGTTTCAACGACAACAGGATCGCCAAAGAGATCGGTGCCAGCCGTGGCCTTCCCGCTCACCAACTGGATGATGCGCGCGGCGAGATGCTCCTTGCCGCTGCCATGCGCACCGCTGATCAAAAAGGCATGCGCGAGCCGATTGCGCCCGTGCGCCGACTCGATCAATTCATAAGCCTTGTCGGCAGGATACGCCATGTCCGGAAATCGTTGCCGGATCACCCGCCGAAGCAATCGCAAAAGCGCTTTCTGATGATAGTGGCTGGAACGTCTCATTCCAGCAGTGACGGTGACGTCTTGGCCCCGTGCATTTAAAATCGAGCGGGACGCTCTGGGCAGCTGGGACGAGACGTCCCAGCCACTATCGCATCTTCGCCTTGATCGATGCCGGCGCCGCGTCGTTCTGCCAGGTTTTGACCGCCTGGATCGGGTGCAGGAGCATCACTAGCTGCAGGGTCATGTTGTCACGGACCCACAGCGCGCAACCGACCTCCATCACCAAAGCCGCCGCGAGGGATTTCCAGGGCGTGAACTTCCATGCAATCCAAAATCCAATCGCCATCATCACGACGTCGGAAAGCGAATTCATGATGCTGTCGCCTTCATAACCAAGCGCTGCATTCGCGGCCCGGAAGCGTTCGATGATGAAGGGCAGGTTCTCGCCGACCTCCCACGCGCATTCGATGACCACTGATGTTAAAAATCGCGCCGCGACGGAGGCCTTTCGGAAGCACAGCCACAGCAAGCCATAAAAAACGATGCCATGGACGATGTGCGAAAACGAATAAGGATCCGCCAGCCGTTGTGAACATTCGCTGCTCCAAATGCTGCCACACCAGAACCCGAACTTCTTGTCAGGTCCCAGCCATGGGCGGTGAACCAGCGCCTCCACGGTACCCGCCGCGATGAACACCGCTGCGGCGAGAGTAAAGTAAAGCGAGCGCGGCTGCAGCCAGGTTTTAGAGGGCATTGCGACCATTCAAATATACCCGCTTACGCCGCCGCCCAATCAAGATCCCGGGTAGCGCGAACCGCAGGTTCGGGAAGGGCTTCTCCCTTGGCCAGACGATGTGCGACTTCATCGCGAACGATCGCGCAAAGCTCCGCATAGGTGTCTTCCTCTCGCTCACCGTGGCAGACACCTCCGAAGTAAAGATCCGGACAATAACCGATATAACATTGGTCCTCATCCGACCAACGAACAAAGCGATGATATTTGTCTTCGGGCTTCATGGCAAATTCTCTCATCTCGGAGTCCATTGCTTGAGCCATTGGACTTCAGGATGACCCTCCGCGTTGAAGCCGATGGGCAACCAGATATATCGCGAATCGGCAAGGTCATCCTTGATCCAGCGGTCGACCATGAAAATGAAGCGGCCGGGCTTGCCGGCGACGGGCAACACGAAAGTCCCTTGTCCGCGGAAGGTGGTGTCGGCCTCAGGGCCTTTGCAGGGATTCGGGAGCTCTTTCCAAGGTCCCCAGATCGAATCCGCAACACCGGAGCGTGCGGCGTTGGGTTCCCATGCGGTACAGCCGGAGGCGATGATGTAATATTTTCCCTGCCACTTGAACACCGCGGGCGCTTCCATGGAACGGCCTTCGAAGATGCGGGTGTATTTGCCGGTGACGTTCAGATAGTCATCGGTGAGCTCGGAGATCTGCATCGTCGGGTTCGCTTCGGATGCGGCAAAGAGATAGGCCTTGCCGTCGTCATCGACAAAAACTGTTAGATCGCGCGCCATCTGGCCTTGTTGAAAATCCTTCACCAACTGGCTGTTGGCATCGGCCTTGGCTTCGTCGGTGATGTTGATCGGCCACTTCGTCACGTTCGGACGGAAGCTGCCTTTGTAAGTGAAGGGACCCGTCGGCGTATCCGCAACCGCAACCCCGCACTTGGCGGCCGCGTAATCGACGCTGTCGCTGTGGAACCACATCACGAATTTTTTCGTCTTCGCATTGTAGATGACCTTCGGCCGTTCGAGGACCAGCTTGGGATCGAGGTCGGTGCCTGGGACGGCGGGCAGGACGTTGCCGTGATTTTCCCAATCTAACAGATCCTTCGACGAGTAGCACGACACGCCCGCGACATCGACGCGGGTGCCGCCCCAGGATTTATTGACTTCGGGCAGGTAGGTTTTGCCCTCCTTGATTTCGCCATACCAGTAATACGTGCCCTCGTGATAGAGGACGCCACCACCGTGGGCGTTGATGGGTTTGCCGGCGCTGTCGGGCCAGACTTCGCCGGGACGGATCGCGGAGGTGACATCCTTGGCCGGCAGTGAAAACGGAAGGACGAGCGCCGCTAGCAGGAATAAACGGAAATTCATGGCGGCGAGGGTCCGCGAGAGCTTGGCGGGTTACAAGGATTTCCGAAGGTAGCTGACGCGTCTCGCGGCAGGCCGTGGTTGTGGCGTCTCTCCGCAACATGGGGAAGAATGGATGCGAGACGCCTCCGACAACGGCCTGCGACGAGACGTCACAGCTACGGGGCACTCCGGGACTGGACAGGGGCCGCGCCCCGTTTCAGGTTTCGCGCATGGACAACAGCAGCTTCGCCCCCCGCGGCGGAAAATCAGAGATCGAGGAGGGCGCGGAATTTTCACCGAAATTCGACAAGGACGGCCTGATCCCCGCGATGGCCATCGATGCCGCCACCCGCGAGCCGCTGATGCTCGCCTACATGAACGAGGAATCGCTGCGGCGGACCCTGGAAATCGGCGAGGCCGTGTATTGGTCGCGGTCGCGGAAGGAATTCTGGCACAAGGGCGCGACGTCCGGCCACACCCAGAAGATCGTGGAAATCTGGACCGACTGCGACCAGGACGCGCTGGTCCTTTATGTCGAGCAACAGGGGGCCGGCGCCTGCCACACCGGCCGCAATTCCTGCTTTTACCGCCGGGTGACCGCCGGGGCTGGAAAGGCCGCGGGCTTGGAAATGACGGGGGCCGGAAAAGCCTTCGATCCCGCCCAGGTTTACGGGAAAGCGTGAAATCGCGAAAATTTCGCGGTTGCAATCGCCGCCGCCGTCCGCTAGCTCTCCCGCCCCGCAGGTCCGGACGCGCTCCAACGACCCACGGCCAGCCCCAACATTTTCCGCGAGGAGGACCCCATGAACATCATAGACAAGATCGAATCGGAACAATTGAAGACAGACCTCACGCCGTTCAACGTCGGCGACACGGTCAAGGTCCACACGCGGGTGGTGGAAGGCGGCAAGGAACGTATCCAGATCTTCGCAGGCATCGTGCTGGCCCGTCGTGGCAGTGGCGTGAATGCGTCGTTCACGGTGCGCAAGATTTCCTACGGTGAAGGCGTGGAGCGCGTGTTCCCGCTGCACACTCCGCGGATCGCTAAAATCGAAGTCACCAGCAAGGGCAAGGTCCGCCGCGCGAAGTTGCATTACCTCCGCGAACGTGTCGGCAAGCGCGCTCTGCTTGTGAAGTCCGCAAACTGATTTCGGAAAATTTTCCCTGACGCCCCGCCCGGTTCGCCGCGCGGGGCGTTTTGCGTTGCGATACTGGTGGTTCTCGGCACGTTGCGGTGGTGCGCGTTCCGATCCTTGTTGTCATCCCACTTTCCCTTGCCGTTGTGCTCGGCACTTGGTGGGTGGGCACGCGTGATATGGATTTCATGAAGGAACCCACGGCGGAGCGGCTTGCGGAAATACGGGTAAAAGCCGGTGGTTCGGCGACAGCTCCCGATGACAAATCGAGCCCTGCAGCCCAGGAACTTGAAACACCTCCTCCGCCGCCGGAACCACCGCAACGGGAAATCGATCTTGGCGATTTATCCCATCCCCCGACCCTCCGCGATTATGCCGAGCGGGCGCAGCAAGGAGCGGAAAGTCTGATCATACTCGCCGGAGCGCTCGAAGACAAAGGTGCCCAACGCGCGCTGTTGGCATGGGAACGGGTTCTCGATTCCACCAAGGCCGACTCCGCGCAAGCCGAAGCGACGATCGCCGCGATCCACCGCCTGCGGCCCACCCTGCCGGATTGGCCGGGCCCGCCGATCCAGATCACGCTCAACGCAGGCACCGGCAAAAAACTCGCCAAGCCGCTGGCAACAGCCCTTGAGGCGGCGGCGCGTGACCTCGAACGCGCGTCGGCTGGCATCGTCAAAGTGAAAGCCATCGTCACGCCGGGAAAAGCCGCAAGCCCCGCCAAAGGGCCGGTTCCAGTCGCGCTGTGGCTCGAAGGGACTGCCAAGCAGTCGACTTCGACGGATGTGCTTTCGTTCACCGTCGATGGCCCGGAAAAATTGCCGGAGGAACTGATGAAAGCGGTCTTTGGCTTGCTTCGCGCCAGGCTTGTGTCCGGCACCAGCTACACCCCGCCGGCCCCCTTGGCAGAGGGAGAGCGCGCGCTGGCCGCCCTTCATGACCGCGTCACGCGGTTGTGCTGGAGCGAATTCGCCGCCGGCTTGAACTTGCCGAAGAAAAAAAAACCCTGATCGCGCGGAATTGATCTAATTTTCCCAAGCGCCCGCCCGTTAAATATTGCCATGACGAGATCCGCCCCATTCATTCGGATTCAAATGAAATCCCGCCTCCTGATTTTCGCCATCCTTGCCGCCGCTCTGCCGGTGTTGGGACAACCACGCCCGCCCGACCTCGTCCCTTCACTCGGAGCCAAGACGCCCGAGGAAGCCGCGAAACCGGATGTCAAAAAAATCGACGAAACGAAATACCAGATCGGCGATGTCACCTTTGACGAAAAATCCCGCGAGATCCGCTTTCCCGCGAAGGTGAACATGACTGAAGGCAACCTGGAATATCTGATTGTCAGGGCACCCATGGGCAAACTCCACGAATCGCTGCTCTCGACGGAGATTTCCGCTACCGATCTCAATGTTGCTCTCAAACTGCTGCGCTATCCTGCTTCGCGCGAGCTATACGCCTTGCCCAATAAAACCGGCGGCATCTCCGGAGATTTTCCCGATGTCCCCGCAGACGTGAAAGCGGGCGCACGCATCGCCATCGATGTCGAATGGCAGCAGGAAGGAAAAACCAAGCGCGTTCCGATCAATGATTGGGTCCAACAGGAGGTGAAGGGGCAAGCCATGCCCGCTGGTCCATGGGTCTATGGCGGATCGGATTTCAACGATGGCAAATTCATTCCTGAAGTCACGGGTGACATCGCGGCCATTTTCGTCAGCGGCTATTCGCTCATCGTTTATCCCGGCAAGGATAATGGTGACGACGAAGTCTGGATTCCTTATCCCAACCGCGTCCCTGCTGCAGAGACCGCCGTTACCGTTATCATTGCTCCACAAAAAAAACCTTAAACCTCCTTATATCATGAAGCTTGTATCCGTATTGATGATTGCTGGTGCCATGGCCGCACCCGCCGCCGAAAGCGCTGGCCGTTACGAATCCCTCAAACAGGAAATGCGCCAGGCCATCGCCCGCGGCAACGCGTATCTGAAATCGCAACAGAAGCCCGAAGGCTATTGGGGAGACGACGAGGGCACACCCGCCTTCACCGCGCTCGCCCTGACAGCCGCAATGCGCGACCCTGACGTCAAGGGCAAGGAAATGCCGGCGCATCTCGCGAAGGGCTTCGACTGGTTGCTCGCGCAGCAAAAGGAAGACGGCGGCATCTACAACCGCGGGCTCTCGGTTTATAACACCGCCACCGCCCTCACCGCCCTCGTTGCGGCCAATCGCGAAGTGTATGAACCGGCCATCATCAAGGCCCGCAAGCACCTCATCGACAACCAGTGGGACCTCGACAAAAAAAAGGAAACCGACAATCCCAACGATGGCGGCATCGGCTATGGTTCGAAAAACGATCACACCGATTTGTCCAACACCTATCTCGCCGTCGAGGCGCTCGCGCTGTCGAAGAAGGTCATCGAAGATGGCAAGTATGGTGACCAACCGGATCTCGACTGGGATGCGGCGATCACCTTCATTTCGCGTTGCCAGAACCTGACCAAAACCAACGACCAGCCCTGGGCCTCGGACGATCCGAAGAACAAGGGCGGCTTTGTCTATGATTCGCTGGAGTCGAAAGCCGGCGAGGAAAAATTGCCCGACGGCAAAATCGCGCTGCGTTCGTATGGCTCGATGTCATACGCGGGCTTGCTGTCCTTCATTTATGCCAAGGTAGGTCCCAACGATCCGCGCGTGGTCGCGGTGAAGGAATGGCTGGGAAAGAACTACACCGTTGCCGAAAACCCGAACATGGGTGCGCAAGGACAGTATTATTATTATCAAACCATGTCCAAGGCCCTGGCTGCCGCCGGCATCGATATGCTCAAGCTCGAAGACGGCCGCGAAGCCGACTGGCGGAAGGACCTTGGCGAGAAAATCCTGACGAGCCAGCGCTCCGATGGCTCGTGGGTGAATGACAATGGGCGCTGGATGGAATCCAATTCCGTGCTTGTAACGGCTTATACGGTTCTGTCCTTGGAACAGGTCTGCGATTCGATCCCGGAGAAGTGAAAAAGGGACCGCGGGCGTCCCGCCTAAGACTGTCAGTTTAAGAATTTTTAACCGCAGATGAACTCAGATGGACGCAGATGAAGAACACAGATAAAGACTGAATTTTCCCTCTGTTTATCTGCGTTCATCCTGTTCATCTGCGGTTGAATTTTTCTTACTCTTAATGGCTAAAATGACAGTATTGGGCGTCCCGCCCGCACCTTTAATTTTAACAAGAGCGGGCGAGACGCCCGCGCTCCCTTGTGATCCGCTTCTCATTG
>JANMJQ010000246.1:0-3597 GCA_031371445.1 Akkermansiaceae bacterium | reverse complement strand
TCGCGTTCCGACAACTCCTCGCGGCGACCGTCGTTGAAAGTGATGCTGCTTGCGTTGAAATCGACGCTGCCGCCCGGCAAATCACGACGATTGCTCGGCGCCACGCGTTCACAGGTCCGGCGGAGCACGGCATCGACGCGGGCCAGCAGTTCCTTCATGCTGAACGGCTTCACGACGTAGTCATCGGCCCCGGTCGTCAAGCCGCGCACCCGGTCATTTTCCTCGCCGCGCGCGGACAGGATGATGACGGCTTGGCCCGGCCGCTTGCGTTTCAGGGCTTCGAGGATTTGAAACCCCGACGGGCCGGGCATGACCAAGTCCAGTAGTAGGAGGCGGTAGTTTGCCTTCAGCGCGAGATCCATGCCGACATGGCCATCAGGTGCCTCCAAAGTACGATAACCGGCGTACTCCAGCACATCGACGATCCCACGGCGGACCGCGGGGTCGTCTTCAATCACGAGAATGGTGATGTCGGACATACTTGGAAGGATGATGGGTATGGGCGTGGAGGCAAGTTCGTAAGGGGCATGGACGTCTCATCCATGCGCGCGGGGACGAGACGTCCCAGCCACCTATTTTTTGAAGCTGTAGCCCAGGGCGGACGCCTGCGTGCGGGTGGTTTCGACGAGAGCTTCGTCGAGCGTTTGCGTGCCGGTGTTGGCTTGCTTCTTCATTTCCTCCGCGACGTAGGCTTCACGCTCGCGGTTGAGTTCGGTGATCTTGGACTGGATGCCAGCGCGCGATTTGGCGGCATTTTCGACGTATGCCGCACGGTCTTCCGGCTTCAGCGTTTTCATTTCCTCAGGCAAATCTTCCACCGCCAACGTCGCGACATCGACTTTCTTGTCACGGGTGGCATCCACGAGGTCCCATGAGCCGTTGTAGTAATTCGCGCTGGATTTGCAGACCGCGCGGTCCACGGCCGAGCCCGCTTTCGCGTTCGCCACGGCATCCTTGTCAGCGGTGGCCTGGTTCCTCGCGGCTTCCTCGCGTTGCTTGCCATAGCCGATGTAGGTCTTGTTCAGTTCGATGCCGAGATCCGAAATGGCCTTGTCCTGCGGCGCGTCGATGTGGGCGATCGCGCGGTCCTGGTCGATGACCATGAATTTTCCTTCGGCAAGCGCCGCGCCGTCATGCCATGAACCGGCGATGCCATCATTGCGCGAGCCGCAATGGACCGTGTTGACGACGACGTGTTTCGAGAGCGCGTCGCGGCATGCCTGGCGGGGATCGACCGAACCCTGCGTGAAAGGTTCGTTGCCCGCGATGAAGATGACCTTGTA
Organism: Akkermansiaceae bacterium; assembly: GCA_031371445.1. Lineage (GTDB taxonomy): Bacteria > Verrucomicrobiota > Verrucomicrobiia > Verrucomicrobiales > Akkermansiaceae > Luteolibacter. The sequence goes on along the minus strand of JANMJQ010000246.1, from coordinate 2,314 downwards.
GGTTTTTTCCGAAGGATCCCATGCGAGGTCGGTCAGCGCTCGCTGGATGACGGCGCCGCAATACTCATCGCCACCGTTGGTCTTGAGAGCGAACAAATCATGGCTCAATGAGTCGAGGTCGCGCGTGAACGGCTTGACCTGGCGGATGTAGTTGTTGGCGATGTTGATCGAGTTGTTGCCATACTCATAAAGCGCGACCTCAACATACGGCGCAACGCCATCGCGGCGTGCATCGACGAAGGTGTTGACGACTTTCCAAAGCTGGGTCCGGGCCTGGTCGATGAGACCATCCATGCTGTTCGATGTGTCCAGCAAAAGCGCGATCTGGACCTTGTCCTTGGGTGGCGCGGGATCGACGACAGGGCCGTCTTTCGGCGGATCGGCGTGGAGTTGGAAGGCGGTGAGGAGACCGAGGATGACGAGATGTTTTGTTTTCATAACAACCCTTTTTTAACCCGGAACCCGCGGGGCGTCCGTAAAGGGAGGGTAAATTCGAACGTCGGAGGGACTCAAGGAGCGTGGGCATCTTGCCCACAATTTATGGGAGAGGCGGGCAAGATGCCCACGCTCCTTGAGGCGGCCCCGCCGGTTGGACCGGCTTGCGGGAGAAGATCAGGGCGAGCCAAGAAATGACCGCAAGGCCGAGGATGATCCACGGAAAGAGCCAGCCAAAGCGCGTGTAAATTGTCAGGCTGGTTTCGCGCCTCATCAGGCCCGAAATAGGTCCTTGTTCGAGCGTGCGACGGATGGCGTGGACAAAGCCTTTGGGATCGATCAATTGCGAAACGCCGGAGGTTCCGCACACAAACATCCATCGTCCGTTTTCGCAGGCGCGCATGCGGAACAACTCGGCATGTTGCTCATGCTCGCGCGCGGTCCACGACTCGGCATCCATCATCGGCACCACAAACATCTCCGCGCCGGCGGAAGTCATGCGGCGGACGATGCCTTCGAAGTCGCAGTCGAAGCAGATCGGCGTGCCAACCTTGCCTTGGCTGGTTGCAATGGGCACCGCGGTGCTGCCGGGGATGCCATCGTCAAAAAGGTGCACGGTGTGGACCTTGTTGTGCTCACCGCGAACGCCGGTGGGATCCACGGTGAGGGCGATGTTCCGCCAAGTGTCGCCTTTTGCCGGGCGTGATTGGGTGCCAAAAGTCAGGGTGATATTGCGCTCGCGGCAGAGATTTTGCACAAGGTTCCAATCCCGCTGATTAGAGCGGATGTCGAAAGGCACCGCACACTCAGGCCAGGCCACGTAGCGGACGTCTGAGGGGAGCTGTTTGGTGCTTTCAATGAAATTGGTGAGTGAAACTCCTTCGAACTGCAGCCCGGCCACCTTCAACGCCAAAGCGTCGCCCGGATTAACTTGTGCTTGGGGCCGCTGCGCAGCGATCGCCGCTATCAGCACTGCCAGTGGAGCAGCGGCGGCTTTCCATTTTTGTTGGCCAAGCAGTGCGGCAAACAAAACAACGATCGCGCTCACGCCGTAAACTCCTAGCCACGGCAGCAAGCTGTTAGGCCCGATGGCCAGGCCGGCTGTCATCCATGGAAAATTGAGGGGAAACAACTCCGCCCGAATGAATTCCCATGCCGACCAATTGACGGACGTGAATACCGCAAGCTTCCAACCTGTGATGCCGCTGGCCATCGCGCGGCTTTGCATTTCCGCAAACAGGGCGGTGAAGGCGGCGAGGATGACGAACAACGGCAACGCCATGCCTCCGAAGACGTGAAACAACCATGACAAGCTGACGCCGAAAGCCACGCCGCCGTGCAACCACCCCAAGGCCCGGGCCCGCCCTCCACGCTGGTCCTGTAGTCCCATGATCAGGCCGGCGATGCCCGGTATCACCAGCCAACGCCAACCCAGCGGTGGATATGCCAGCGCATAACACAGGCCGGAAAATGCCACCAATCCGCAGCGGACGGGCAGCGATCGGATGGCAATCATCGGGTGACATCATAACCCGCAACGATGGGCCGTTACAAGGCGGTTCAGCGCTTCGGTGCCGCCGGGCCCTCGAAGGGAATGCCAGTCTTGTTTACGTCGAGGAAGGGGCCGAGCTCATAAACGTTTTCGTAACCGTAGGCATGCAGGTTGATGAAGGTCTGGATGTTCAGCGCGACGGTAAATGCCTTGGACGGGAAATTGTCGGGCTCCTTGTCGAAGTTGTTGTTGCAGTAGATGAGGATGCGCGTGGTTTTCGATGGAATGACCTTGGCCAGCGCATCGGCGGTGAAGTCGGTGAAGGCCAGATGGAGAGCGCCTTTGACATGGATGAGTTCGAACTTGTCGGTGCTGCGCGCGTCAAAG
>JANMJQ010000222.1:0-6790 GCA_031371445.1 Akkermansiaceae bacterium | reverse complement strand
CCGGCTTGGATGAGAGTTTCCATGCAGTAGGAAAAACTGCTGTAGAGGAAAATCCTGAGGCAGGCCTCGCGGGAAAACGCGCGGAAACCGGAGGGCGCGTCACGCACGCGTGTCTTGGAGATCAAACGGAGCACCCAGCTTCCACAGAGCTGAAGGAGTTTCTTGACGAGGCTGAATTCCGGATGCGCGATAATCGGCCGACAGCCCACGACGAGTTCCGCCTGTCCCTCGATTATGGGCTGGACCAACTTGCCGATGTCCGCACCGCAGTACTGGTTGTCTCCGTCCGTATTGACGACGATGTCGGCACCATGAGCGAGGGCGTAGTCGACGCCCATTCGAAACGCGGTGGCTAGGCCGCGGTTGCTGCCGAGGCTCAGGACGTGGTGGGCTCCGCATTTGCGCGCCACTTCAACCGTGCCATCGGTGCTCCCGTCATCGATGACGAGCAATTCGATGCAGTCGATCCCAGGAATTTCCTTAGGCAGGTCGGCAAGCGTCTGCGGGAGCGTTTCCGCCTCGTTCAGACAGGGAATTTGAATAAAAAGGTGCATGTGCCGGCTAGGTGGGGGCGATCACCGGTCGCCCCGAATTCATCTTTAGCCATCAAGCCATCGGGGCGACAAATGATCGCCCCTACTCCGGCAGGGTAATGGTTCGCCCCGAGTTCCTGAAGAATCGGCCGATGGAATCGCCGATGAAGGGCAGTCCGCCGATGGCTGGAAGTACGTAACGCATCGTACAAAGCACGCCGAGTGCCGCGGCATCGGCGTTTTTCATGTAAGGTGCGAAAAAATAGACCAGTGCGGCATCGCGGGTGCCAATTCCTGCAAAGGTGAGGGGCAGAAGGCCGGCCAACAGTGCCAGCGGCGAGACTGCCATGCCCGCCATGAATGGAACGCTTGCGCGCAGCGCGAGGGTAAAGAGCCAGATCTGCAGCAGGTGGAGAATCCAGATGCCAAGCGACGTGCTGGAAACCAAAATGAGCTTGCCGCGGCTTTGCCAGAAGTAGCCATGCATTTCGCTCCACGATTCTTCCAGGGCCGCGAGTTTGGAGGAAACGCGTTGGGGAGCGAAACGGCGGGCGGCACGAAAGAAAAACGAGGCAAAGGACTTAGAACCGATCAGTAGCGCCAATAACGTGAAGCCCCCCGCCACCGCAGCGGTCATGGTCCAGAACAGCAGGTCCTTGTGGGGATAAAGGGCGAGGCCGACGCCGCACCAGGCGAGAAGCGAAGCCATGTCGCAGGCTTTTTCGAAGACCACGAGGGCGAAGGCCAGCGAACCTTTGAGATGGCCTTTTTCCGCCATGAATCCGGCCTTGGCAACGTCGCCCATCTTCGAGGGCAGGATCATGTTCAGCACGCTCGCCATGAGCGTAAGGCGTGTCGCTTCCCAGAGACCGAGCGGCTGTCCTTCCGGCATCAATTGGCAGAGGCGCCATGAGGTTGCGAGAGTCAGTGGGATGACCATCGCGAGACTCAGGACAAGCAAAGCCGGGGAGCTCTCCCGGAATACGTCCGCAATGCGGGTGACGTCGATCTTGTGATAGATCCATGCCAGCAGCGCGAGGCTGACGAGCAGTGAAATCAGTTTCTTCATGGGTTCAGAACGATCGGCGGATTTCCAATGGGGCATTGCCCGCCTTTGGGATTTTGTCCGTCAAGTCTGTCCATGGCTGGAGTTGCGCGCGCTGGAAAGTGCGGCTCATGACGACGTAAATGGATGTTTGGTCACAACCGATCGCCGCGGCTGCGACATCGTTCCATGAATCCGCGCTGATGTGGTCGATAATGTGCAACACTCCGGCGGTGCCTACTTCAAGCGTGCGCCGGAAGCGGAAGGGCGCGGCGTTTTTACCGGTGATCAGCGCTTTCTGCAGCAGCTTGCGAACAAGGTCGGGTTTGAATCTTCCACCGCAGAGCATGATGAGTCGCAGGGCGATCAGTCTGAGTGGAGTCATGGCCTTTTGTTTTGCCCAACCCATGTCACCCGAGATTTCAATGCGATTTCCTTGAGCCTGGGTTTCATAGCGATCCACTAAATGGGTGACAGCGATGTGACCACTTGTCGTCTTGAGCGAGACGCCGGTGTCGGAGGCAATGCAGCGGCCGTCGCGAAAGAAGCGGAAGACAGCACCTTTATTGAGGGCAACATAGAGTTCCCATTTGTCTCCACGAAGGATCGATAGTCCCGCTTCGGGAAATGATACGGACGAGCGCTGTGATGAAGTGGCGGCAGGTCGGGCAGTGACGTAATCCTGCCAGGCGAGCAGCATGTTCCAGGCGTGGTGGCCGAGGATGTGGTCGTCATCATGGCACGGCGCGAGACCGTCGGCGGCGCCTTTGAGCCAGGCGTCGGTGATGGCGAGGGCCTCGGGAAAATGTCGGCCGAAAAGCTCGAAGCCGTGCGGGAAGAAGTTATACGTGTTCCTGCTGGCATACTCGCCACCAAACGATCCATCCGCATGCACGAATTCGGCGGCAAGACGGATGGCCTTCTCAATCGCCATACCCAGTGCGGGACTTGGACTGCGTTCGTGAATGCGTGCCAGCAGCGAAATGGTGAGCGTGTGATATCCCGGATCGCAGCCCTCGTATTCCTGAAACCATCCCTCCGGGTTCTGCCACTCGAGGACGCGGGCCAGGCGGCTCTCTCTCGCTTCGCGCCAACGGTCGACTCCGGTCAAGTCCGCCACCGCGTCGAGGCAGCAGACGATCAGCGCCTGATGATTGGTAAGGCGGCCACTCTCATGATGCGTGGCCAACCAGTCGGCGCGCTTGATGAAGAAGTCGAGTGCGGTGGGTTCGTCGAAATCTAACAGACGATAGCTTTCCGCGCAGGCCAGCAGCGAAAAGGCCGCGGCGCCTCCTGCTTTCTCGAATGGGAAATAGTCATCGCACGATCCGTCCGCGTGCGCGCTCGACGCCGCGTATAGAATGCCGGCCCTGACCCATTCCCGGATCGTGGCGTCCTGATGATAGGGATTTCCCGGGATATCGAGCGTGCAAGCCAAAGCCAGCGGCCAGACGAACTCCTGGGCCATGCCGCTGGGGAAATCGATGATCTTATAATGCCAGAAGTTCCGGTCGAAGCAGCCATAGGTGGCGCTGTGACGATTGCGGTCTTGCAGCGTCAACAGTTTCGGAATCACACCGAGCGCACGCGTTGCCAAAAGATCGCGGAGAGACGGCGCGCAGGGTGACATCGAAGGTAAAACGAAAAGTATGTAGCGTCGGTCTGTGACCGTCCGAATCTTCGCACGTAGTCCCTCCATTAGGGCAATGCCTTTAAGGATTCGGATTTCACCAGCACCAACGGTGCGGACCATACCAGCCCAGGGCAACGCCCTCATCTTTATACACAAATCCGCAGGCGTCAGCAATGTTTACGGAGCGCTGGCTTCAGCCGGCGAGTGTTTCCAGCATTTTGGCGCTCCAACTACCTTCGAAGCGCGGGACTCGCCGACTAAAGTCAGCGCTCCGTTCGTTTCCGCCGCCGAACAGATCCATTTGTGTATAAAGATGAGGGCAACGCCCTGGGTATGCACGCGTAACAATATCCAGAGCTCTGTAGGAGCGACCCAATCGATGACCCGCCGCGTTGGTCCGCCCCTTCAGGGCTAACAAATTTTTTTAATCCAATCCCCCAGGGCGATGCCCTGGGCTGGTATGGTTCAGACCGTTGGCCTGAAGAAATTGAATCTTCCTCAATGCCAATCCTTAAAGGCATTGTCCTTTAGGGGGCCTCTTCATGACGTCCTTGAGATACACCCTGAAGGGATGCACAACATGCGGAGTCACCGGCGGCTTCGGTCGAATGAATCAATGATTTTCTAACAGCTCCCCCGATGCCCCACGGAATCGGGCAGGTATGAGCACGATCGATGTGGCGACGGCAATCGAAAGCGCTGCCAGCGAAAGCCAGCCGAGCCACGGGGGATACGGGAAAAAGCGGACCTCGACGGCGGTGCCGGCTTGCGGTGGATGGTCGATCCAACACGTTGCGTCGGCTCCGCGGATGAAGCCCTGCCACTCGCCGCCCGCCGCCCGCCATTTCCAGCCACTATGCCAGTTCTGCGAAATGCGGATCCATGACGCGCCATCGGGAATGGTGAAGGCCCAGCGGTTCATGGTTTCCAGTTCGGGTCTAACAGAACGCGCGGACTTGAGCTGGGAGATGATGTCTTCCGGTCCGCTTGGCAGGGGCGCTGTGCCCGCCGTCACTGGAGCTGGGACATTGGGGTTTGTCCGGATGCTGTAGCCGCCCGTGATCTGCGAGACCGGCCAATCATTGGTGCCATCCGGAGGCGGCAAGTTGGAGGGATGGACGGCGATGCCAACGCCTGCAAGCGTCAGCCTTGGGCCTGCGGGCAGTGCTTCCAAGCTGGAAGCCGTCGAGGGATACTGGATGCTTTCGTAGGCATCCACGGATTTGATGAATCGCGCGGCTAGGGTGTTTGGCGTTGCAAAGATGTCGGTGAATCCAGCTTTGGGACTGCGCTGGAGTACACGATTGTCGCCCGCTTCTGCGCGCACGGTGTCAATTGACGCGTTCGGAATGTTGAGCAGTTGTGGATCGGTAAAACTGTTCCATGTGCTGGCAAAGACCAGGAGCTCGAAAGATGTCGCACCCAGGATCATGAAGCGCCCGATTGTCACGTCGCGCTGGTTTTTTCTCGCGCAGAGCACGCAGCCACCGACCCCTGCGGCGAGGACCAAGTAGAGGATGCCGGTCCTGCGATGGATCAAGGAAAATCGGCGGGTCCATCCCAAGGCGCGGTCCCGGACCCATTCTTCGTCAGGCTTGAAATATGAGCCGGCGGCTCCCTCAACGGCTTTTTCCGACACGGCCTTTTCGATCGAGCCGCGAACAGAGCCCGGCAGCAGCGTGCCTACAAGCAACGCGAGTCCGATGGCGGCAGTCGCCGAGACAAGCAAACGCTGCAGTTTCGGTGAAATGGTCGAAGGCGCTTTCGCGATCATTTCCGCGGCCATCCATGCCCCACCTAACAGAAACAGCAGCTGAACCCGGTGATAGAGCGGCCCAACCAGTGGGGTGAGCGGGATCAGGAGTCCTGCGAGGACCAGCCACTTCGCTTGCCGCGGCATCGATGCGCGGAACAGTCCCGCGATCGCGAGCAGCATCGGGATTGTGCCCATATAGGCGATGTCCATGAAGCCACATTTGAAGAGTCGGAAGGCGTCGAGGGTACGTGGATCTCCCATCAGCCAAGGCCACGATTGGGCGGGAATCAGGAGAACCTGAAAAAGCGGCTGGCGCCATCCCTCTTCGTAGCCAATCGCTCCGCGCACATGGCCCATGTTGTTGTTGTCGAAGAAACCCATGATTTGGGGTAACAGCGAGAACGCCGTGATGAGGAGGGCGAGGATGAAGGCGGCTGACCAAAGCGCCGCGGGGCGGAGCATGCCTGCCGGGCGGCGGAGGCTTGTCAGCCCGCCGGCGAACACGCAGCCGCAGGCGATGACCACCATTGCCAGATGTTGAAGCGAGCCACCGAGGATCGCGAGAGTCAGGAAAAACGGCAGCAGCAGCGTGCGCCGGGAAATTCCCTCGCCGCTTCCATTCGGTGCCGCCCAGAGCACCCAAGGCATCCAACAGAATGAGCCCAAGGCCCAGCGATGGTAGATCCAAATGATAAACTGGCTGTTGCCCATGTAGGCCAGCGCTCCGATCAGACAGGGAATCCATGGAAGTGACCTGCGCCAGCGGAGGAATGTCAGCATGCCCACACCCGCTACCAGGAACTCGCTGATGATGCCGACATTCCAGGCGTCCTTGAAGGGAAGGAAGCGGTGCAGTTGGACGGCCCAGGAACCCGGGAGTGCCATGGTGTTGGCGGCCAGGCTGTAGCCGCCCATTTCATAAGGGTTCCAACCGATGTAGCCGTCCTCGCGCAGCGATTTCTCACAGAACATCCGGTAGGGAAGATACTGCGTGACCGCGTCAGCGGCGTAGTGGTTGTGGGGCTTGATTGTGTCGGAAAGATTCCTCCAGGGGGCGAGCATCTTGGTGACGATGTCCAGCGGGGCGATGATCCTCCCTTGCAGGAACACTTGGCGGAACATGACTCCGGTGAATAATACCAGAACCAGCGCAGCCGCTGCCGCTCGAATGTGATGCTTCGTTATCATGGGGGTGTCCGGTTGGGTTAATTCTGGACGTTGATCAAAAACTGTCGTGCCTCCTCACCGGAGGCTGTATTTCAAAATACACCAGATCGCTCTGAATCCATCCCTCCAGCCAATCTTCTTTCCCTCATCGTAGGTGCGGCCGTAGTAAGAGATGGACACCTCGTAGATCGGGACATTCATCTTCGCGACCTTGGCCGTGATCTCAGGCTCGAATCCGAAACGGTTCTCTTCGATGGTGATGCCGCTGATGACCTCCTTGCGGAAGGCCTTGTAACAGGTCTCCATATCGGTGAGGTTGAGGTTGGTGAACATGTTGGAGAGCAGCGTGAGAAACTTGTTACCAACCGCATGCCAAAAATAAAGGACCCGGTGCATGCCCGAGCCCAGGAACCGCGAGCCGAACACCACGTCGGCCCGGCCAACGAGGATTGGCATCAGAAGCTTTGGATACTCGTCGGGGTCGTATTCAAGATCGGCGTCCTGAATGATGACGATGCCTGAGTTGACGTGTTGGAAACCGGTGCGAAGTGCCGCTCCTTTTCCCTGGTTCACTTCGTGGGTGAAAATGCGGATGCGTCCGTCGGTCTTGGCGAGCTCTTGCATACGGGCCCATGTTCCATCCTTCGAGCAATCGT
>JANMJQ010000162.1:0-13632 GCA_031371445.1 Akkermansiaceae bacterium | reverse complement strand
TCGATGGCTATCGTCTCATCGCCGTGCAAAAGGGAGGCAAGCTGACTTTGTTTACACGCAACGGACTCGACTGGACCGAGCGCTTTCGTGGTATTGCCAAGGAAATTGGCGCTCTCACAAAAAAGGATTTTGTGCTCGATGGCGAAGCAGTGGTATTTGATCGCAAAGGTCGTTCCGGCTTCGGCGATCTCCAGGCGGCACTACAGGCTGGTGGCAGGAAAGACATCGTGTTCGTGGCCTTTGATGCTTTGCATTTCGACGGGCTTAATTTGCGCAATCTGCCTCTATCCAAGCGCATTGAGTGGCTTGCCAGGATCGTCAGCGACGAAGCCGGTCCGGTCCAGCGTTCCAAGGTATGGCCGGCCGAAGCCGGAGCGGAGTTGTTCAAGCAGGCCTGCAAAAACGGTCTCGAGGGAATCATCAGCAAAAACGCCAAGGGCCGATATGTTCCCGCTTCACGCAAAGACTGGACCAAGTCGAAATGCCGCGCGCGCCAGGAATTCGTGGTCTGTGGCTACACCCCTCCGAAAGGTTCTCTGCGGGGATTCGGTGCGCTGATCCTTGCGTCGTTTGAAAATGGCAAGCTGGTGCCACGCGGGAAGGTGGGAACGGGCTTTTCCGAAAGCCAACGCCTGCGCCTGTTAGATGTGTTCAAGCCATTGCGCGCCGCCAAGCCGCCATTTCCCGCCAAAGAGCCGGGCGCGATTTGGTTGAAGCCCAAGCTCGTAGCGGAAATCGAATTTGCGGAGATCACGCGCGATGGCTCCATCCGCCAAGGCAGCTTCATTGCGTTGCGTGATGACAAAGCGGCGCCCGATGTGCATTTGGAAGGCCTGCAATCCGCCACCGCCGATGCCAAGGGAAGCAAAGCCGGCGGCATCGCTATCAGCCATCCGGAACGCATTGTTTATCCGGCGGATGGAATCACCAAGATGGAAGTCGCGCAACATTACGCGCGGGTTGGCGAATGGATGCTTCCTTACCTAGCCAAGCGACCCCTTGCAGTGATCCGTGCGCCCTCGGGTATCACCGGTGAATTGTTTTTTCAGAAATCTTTTCCGACGCATATCCCTCCGCATGTCCATCAGTTGGAACTGGATGACGGCACGACGGTATTTGAGATCCGCGATGTGAACGGCATTGTCGCATTGGCCCAGTTCGGCGTCATCGAGTTCCATCCGTGGGGTTCACTCACCGGCAATGCCGATAAGCCGGACACACTGACATGGGACCTTGATCCCAGTCCCGAGCTGGCATGGAACGAAGTGCTCGGCGCCGCTCTTTTGCTGCGCGATTATCTGAATGAGCTCGGCCTTCATCCACTGGTGAAAACGTCCGGCGGAAAGGGCCTGCACCTCGTCCTTCAAATCAGACGCACACTGAGTTGGTCGGTCGCACGTGAATTCACCAAGGCCGTGGCGCGCGCCATCGCGGAGTTCAATCCCAAGCGTTTTCTCATCGTCTCCGCCAAAGCGAAACGCACCGGAAAGATCTACATCGACTGGATGCGCAACGGTCGCGGCCAGACATGTATCGCGCCATGGAGCCTGCGCGCGCGCTCCGGCGCTGCGGTCTCCATGCCGGTCAACTGGGCGGATCTGCGGGAGACCGCCAATGCCGGCTTCACCATCCGCGAGCCATTGACACCACCCTCCGATTGGGCGCATCCGAAGATCGGTTCGATTACCAAAGCAATGCTGAAGAAGCTCGGCGTCGAGTAAAAACCCTGGACTGCGGCGGGAAGCGTAGCGCCGCGCCGCTTTGGATGGGTTTGGAACTTCAGCGCGTGGATGATCCAAAGCGGTGTCGTCGCTGCGCTTTGCCACCGCAGTCCAAAGGTTCACGCCTTCGCCGTGATGACATTATGCAAATCTGTTAGACGAAAAATACCGCTGCAATTGCGATACGATGGTGCAGTTTGCACGCGATGTTTCCGCAGTTCGCACAGAGGACTTGGCGCTCATCACCGCGGCGCAGAAGGTGGAGCATTATGAAATCTCCGGCTATGGGACCGCGAGGGCGCTGGCCGAAGCACTCCGGCTTTCCAAGGTAGCCAGCTTGCTGAAAGCAACGGAAGACGAGGAAGGCGCCACGGACAAAAAACTCACCGTCGTCGCGACCGGGATCATCGCTTCGATCGGAGGATGATTCACGACTGCATCACCCATGTCCGATACCGCCGTCGAAATGGATCTTGGGATCATGGCGGGATCGGACATGGAGTTCCGCACTACCAGGGTTCTCCGGCCTCGCCATGGCTTATCGTAATTCCAACAGTTTGTCGTAGATGCCCAGATATTTTCCCATCATCGCCGATGGCGTGAACATGTGTCCGGCTTCCTCCATGATGCGGCTGATGTTGGCATCCTTCAAGGGAGCCGGGCAGATGTAAAATCGGATGGCTTCATCCACCGCCCAGCGCAAGCCCGGGGCATCGTACACTTCAAACGCGAAACCATTGCCGGATTCTTGCTGCGGGTTGAGGTGCCTTACCGTGTCGCGCAGACCGCCGGTCGCGTGAACGATTGGCAAACTGCCATAGCGCTGCCCGATCAACTGCGACAAGCCGCAGGGCTCGAAGGAGGAAGGCATCAGGGTGAAATCCGAGGCGGCGTATCCGAGCCGCGAAAGAGGTTCGGAGAAGTCTCTAACAGCGATCCGCGATTTCAGATCATGAAACGCCGCGATGTTTTGGAAGGTTTCCTTGTACGGGCCATCCGCAACGAAGACCACTTGCAATCCCAGCGCCCAATAATCACTGACGAGTTGGTAGAGAATTTCAGCGAGCAAGTGGCAGCCTTTTTGCACGGGGTCCAGGCGCGAGGGCCAGAACAAGACGGGTGCATCGGCATCCACTTTCAAGCCAAGGAGCTTTTGCAGAGCGAGTTTGTTTGAGCGCTTGCCGATGGGATGGTTGGCGGCATCGTATTTTTCCGCAAGATTCGGATCCTGGTTGGGGCAGTAACCCTGCGGAAGCGCGTTCATGAAGCCGTGCGCCCGCCCCGCGCCGAGTTTGCCACGGATGGCGTCGATCACCGCCCACGGGGCACCGTGGCCACCCGCGGCCAGCTCCCGCAAAAAGCTCGGGCTCACCGTATTGACATGGTCTGCGGCAAGAATACCGGATGCGAGCATGCTGAGTGGATTATGTTCGCGGGTGTTTTCGTAGCAGTCTGGATAACGATCGAAATAAAGATGACTCCAGAAGTTCGCCGCATCGATGCCGCGGTCTTCGATATTGCTGAGGGTGGTTCGTTCGTCGTGCAGGTTGTGGACTGTGAACAAGGATGGGATGCCCATGCTGCGTGCGGCGGCCGGAACCAGGCCGGTCATCCAATCGTGGCAATGCACAAGGTCGGGTTGGATGGTTGGCAGGACGTAGTGAATCACGTCGCGTTGGAAGGCGAGGGCCGCGCGCAGATTTGATTCCGCGCATCCATCGTAAACGGATCGCCGGTAGCAGAACTCACGATCCTCGCACAGGTGCAGGCGCGGCGAGTGTTTGCCGGCTTTGATCAAAGAGCGGAAATTCGGGAGCGCGACGTGAACTTGCGCACCGGCTTCTGACAACGAGTCGAGCAACATGGCGCTGACATCGGCAAGGCCTCCGGCTTTGACGCGCGGTGACTGCTTGCCGTTGCGACCGAGGAACCGGCTTTCGCTGAGTTCCGGCGTGACCAGCAGGATTCGCGGAGGGTGACCGCCCCTGCGATCCCAGAATGAATGTCTAGACGTGGTCACAGCTGTGGAATTGATGTTCAAAGAGAGATCGGCAATTGACATATCCACAGGTGGCTGGAGATTTGCAAGAGCGTTCATCGTGCCAGCGGCAAGCTGAGTCCCAAATCGTTGAAGCCGTGTGCAAATTCCCGGATTGCGAAGGAATCCTCCCATGCAATTTGCAAATGCCCGCTGCAATATGCCAGTCGGATCGTCTTCCTAACAGTTTTTCACAAATCCGCGGACCTAAGTGATGCGCCCCGCTTCCCTTGCAGGCAGCGTTGTTTCAGAGTTTTTGGGGCCACAAAAGTCCCGCCCATACGCGGATGGCACGGCCCAAGCTCAGTGAATAGGGCCGATGAATTTCCCATTCGTCCGCGCCGAAATGGAATGCCGTGATCAACCACTCCGGACGGCGACGGGAAAAGAATTCGTCAACCCCCACTCACCGCTAAAATGTTCATTGAATGTATAACTTTCCCGTCGGATCATTCCGGATGGAGGAATTTTTTTTGAATCCCAATGAATTGAACCCCTCGTTGGAACGTCCCATTTCCCGAAACTAGAACCAAAAAAACTATGAATCTTAAAACACACATGTTGGCCGGCGCTCTCGCGACGCTTGCGCTGGCAGGAACGTGGAGCTTCCCGGCACCTATCTACGCGCAGGAAGCGGCGCAGGACGTCGAGGTGATGACCCGCGGTCCTGTCCACGAAGCTTTCGCCGGGACGATCTCCAACGAGGCTGAAACCGGAGTGGTCATCAGCACCAAACCGCCTGAAGCCATCGAGGAAGAGCCGCCCGATGAGCGGCCGGAGGGTGACAACGTCACTTGGATACCCGGCTATTGGGGATGGGACGACGATCAGAATGATTTCCTCTGGGTGAGCGGAATCTGGCGGGCTTTGCCTCCCGAACGTGAATGGGTTCCCGGCTACTGGTCGGAAGCCGATGGTGGCTACCAATGGACATCGGGTTATTGGCAAGATGCGGAAGCAACAGAAGTCACGTATTTGCCCCCGCCGCCGAAAAGCATTGAGCAGGGTCCAAGCGTTCAGGCTTCCTCTGACGACGACACTTGGATTCCGGGCAACTGGGGTTGGCGGGAAACGCGTTATGTTTGGCGTCCCGGCTACTGGAGTCCAGGCCGTGAACAATGGATGTGGGTGCCCGCTTACTATCGGTACACGCCGCGTGGCTATATCTATGTAAGTGGATACTGGGATTATGATATGGCCCGCCGTGGCACCGTCTTCGCTCCTGTCCACTTTCGCCGCCACATTTATGATGATCCCGGCTATCGCTATTCACCGCTGACGGTGATTGTGACCTCGGTGTTCTTGAACCATTTGTTCGTTCGTCCGCACTACGGCCACTATTATTTTGGTGATTACTATGAGCCGGCCTATCGCAATCGGGGCTACTTTGCCTCATACAGCTATTCCTCCTCACGACACGGGTATGATCCGATTTACGCACACTACCGGTGGGTCAATCGCCATGATCGGAACTGGGATGACCAACGGCGTGAGTATTTCGAATATCGCCGGGATCACCAGGAATCGCGGCCACCGAGAACATGGGAATTGTTGGCTTCGCGGCCTGAAGCCGAGCGCGCACGGGGTGGTAACTTCGACATGGCCGAACGTTTGGATCGCATGGTCCAAGAACCGGATAAAGAGCGCGACGGACGCCGTTTCCAAAAGGTAAGCAAAGACGACCGTGAACAATTCGTTGTCCAACGCCAGGAAGTGCGGAAATTCGGCGATGAACGCAAGCAACGCGAAAGAAACGCTGACAAGACCCCGCCCAAGGCGGATCAGGTCGTCGTTGAGAAGGTCAATCGCTCGCCTTTGGTTTCCAAGAAATCCGACAAAACGGAAGCTCCTCCAAAGCGCCTGGAAACCCGCGATCCTAATCAAGAACGCTCGAAAGAAGGCAAGGGTCCGGATCAACGCGACAAGGATCCCGCCATGAATCCCGACAAGAGCGCCGACGGAAACCCTGCTGACAAAGACAAGAAAGGCGACCGTGAAGGCGCTGGCAAGAACCCTGCCGATAATGCACGGGATGGTAAGAATGCCGACGGAAGCCCGGACAAAAAAGACAAGAAAGGCGATGGCAATCCGGATCGGCCCGACAAGAACCCGGCCGACAACAAGGATGGCAAGAAGGGTGACGATCAAGTGCCGCCGCCGGCGAGAGAGAAGAAGGGATCTGAAAAGGACGTTGTTCCTCCTTCGCGAGATAAGGACAAGGGCGATGTCACTCCTCCAAAGATGAAGCCGGACTCTCCAAAAGAGGTTGAGCCGGCCAAGCGGGAAGATCCACCGAAGCGCTTGGATCCGCCGAAGAGGGTGGATCCGCCGAAGAGGGTGGATCCCCCCAAGGAACTTGAGCCTTCCAAAAAGGTTGAACCGCCGAAGCGCGAAGATCCACCGAAGCGTATCGAGCCGCCGAAGAGAGAAGATCCACCGAAGCGTATCGAGCCACAGAAAAGAGAAGATCCACCGAAGCGTCTTGATCCGCCGAAGAGGGTAGACCCACCGAAGCAGGTCGAACCGCCGAAGAGGGTTGATCCGCCGAAGAGGGTTGATCCACCCCGGCAAGTAGAACCTACGAGGGAAAAGAAGGCCGCTCCTTCCGACGGATCCTCCGAGGAAGATCCCAAGAAGAAAAAGAAAGACCCGTAATTCGCTCTGATCGAGCGGCGGGAAGTTCATCTTCCCGCCGCTTTTTCGTGTACCGAGGGCGTTATCAGTTATCGGATAGGCGTTATCTGGAAAGAATTCATACCTATTCACCAATAACAATTAACCGATAACTTACGTCACCCCTTCCTTCCCTCGTCGTATTCGAAATACTCAGCGAAGGTCTGAAGCTCATCGAGATTTTCCAAGCCGCTCTCCTTCTTGCGCTTGATCAACATTTCGGATGCGCCATCGCGCCAGCCATACTTGGAAACGAAGCTGTTCCAGATGAACACATCGCCCTCGTCCAGCTTGCGGCCGCTTTCAAAACACCAATTCAGGATGTCATCGTCCGAGCCGCCCTTGGCAACACGTGAGGCGAGGTCCTCATAGCTGACCCGCAGAAATCCACAGCAACGTCCGTCCATGCCCTTTCCCAGGTTGGCGTGGAAATCCTCATGTAATTCGTGCGCTTGGTTCAGCCGGATTTTGTTGAGCATGCGGGCGACATAAATCATCCCGAGGGTTTCCTGATAGGCGGTGATTGGCTTTTTCATACGACCCACGGATAGGCCGCATCACCCGCTTAGGCAAGTCCCTCACTCGCGAAATCAGGGCGACGTGTAGCGGAAGGGATCGGAGAATTTCGGATCCGTGGTGACCGAGCGATCGGTGAGAGTTTTCAAGAATGCCACCAAGGCCGCCTTTTGGGTTTCTGTCAGATTCAGGCGGCGTGGAGGAGGTGGTGGCGTGCCCGGAGGCCCCGGCGGGTTACGGAGTTGGGGTGAAAGGTTGGGATGATTCACAACGCCGCTGTTATAAAACTCCACCACTTCTTCCAGCGTGGCAAAGCGCCCATCGTGCATGTATGGCGCCGTCAGTTCGATGTTGCGAAGTGAGGGCACTTTGAAAAATCCCTCGTCGGCTGTCAGTCCGGAGATCCCGCCAAGGCCCTTGTCCACGTAGGGATTTTCGAGTCCGTTGTTAAAGATGTTGTTGCCGGGAACGAAGTTGTCGCTGCCATGGCAAGCCGCGCAACCACCGGCGCCGCCGAGGAAGATCCCGCGTCCCTGGTTTTCCTGCTGGGTGAAATTCGCGAAGTTGACCGGCACGCCCTGGTCGTATTTCGATGCCCCGGATACGATCGATCTGACAAACTGCGCCAGCGCTTTCGAAATCCGGTCCGAGGTGATGGTCGCACTGCCGAAGGCCGCGGTGAAGAGCTGCCCATAATAAGGCTCGTTGGCGGCCCGGAGGTTCAACACACCGAGGGTCATGCCCATTTCGGTGTGGTTCTGGATCGGTTGCAGCACTTGGTCTTCGAGCGTGTTGGCCCGTTCGTCCCAAAACATTTTGCCACGCAGGTAATAGCGCGCGTTGGTAAGGCCCATCGAATTACGACCTGTTAGACCGCCCTCGAAGCCGGTGCTGAAGCGCGCGGGATCCGAGAAACCATGTCCGGCCTGGTGGCATGACGAGCATGAAACGGTTTGGTTGGCCGACAATCGCTTGTCGTAAAACAACACCCGCCCCAGCGTCGCGCCGGCGTTTGTCACGACGTTGTCCGCCGGTTGGTTGTCCTGGCCGCGGATCAGCTGCGTGAGCAAATGCGCCGGCAAGGTCGGGTTCGCATAATTGGCCAGGGTCGCCGGCAGCAACAGCGCGTCCGTTGTGTTGCCGGGCACCGACGACAGATCGCGCGGATAAATCTGATAGTAACGCTTCGGTCCATTCGGAGCCATGGTGATCGACAAAACGCCGTTGTGCACCCGATAGCCCGACACATCAGTCCAGTTGCTCAAATCCGTCGAACTCCGCAGCAGCCACGAATGGTTGCCCGCATCCGCGATTTTAAGAGTGACCACCGCCGGGGTTTTCGCGAGACCAAGCGTGGTGCCGTCCGCTGGCAACGACACCAAGGGATCCGCCGCCCGTGCGGCTGTTAGAAGCACCATGAAACAGATGGGTTTCTTCATGCGCGCATGAATTCACAGCGTGTCCGTGTCATCAAGAAACTTAACTTTCCCTTAACCTCCGAACCGAGGATTTTACCAAGGCTTAACAATCCAAGGATGAATGCCGCGTGGTCCCGTCAATTTGCCGTCCGCGCCATCAGCCGGATGAAGTGGCCGGATTGATTTGCTGTCGAAACATTGTCCCGCACGATCACGGTCTCCTTGCCGTCGGAACCGGGCGTGACGGAGAGAAGGGTGGTGACCGAGGGGCTGTCGTTCCAATCGATCAAATCCCCCGAGACGCCGACGAGGTAAATCAAGTCGGGCCGTCCGTCGATGGGCCGGCGATAGGTGAGCGTCAGGTATTTAAACCCGCCGCTTGTTTGGAGCGAATGCACGGGCAGTTGGCTGGCCGCATCGCGTTGCTTCGGTTCCAGGCCCAGGGCGTATTCCATCAGGGTCACAAAGCCGCATTCCACACTCGTCACCCGGCAATTCTTCGGTGACTGCTCATGCGATCAGAGGATTTTCACAGGCCAATTCCGGGAAGGAGGTGAAGTCGCGGTCGGCGGACCAGAGTTTTTTGACGCCGTGGTGCAGACAAATTGAGGCGATGCGGGCGTCGTGGATCTTCGGGCCTTTGATTTTTCCCGCAGTCGCTTGTTTGGCGAGTGTTTCGAAGTAACCCGGACCTTCGCCCAGCAGCCGCAAGCCCGGGCTGGTTTGCCAAGCTTGGAGGGCTTCGAGCGCGATGGTGAGTGGCGTCGGAGGATCGTAGATCTTCGGATGGGTCACGATGGCGAGGAATTCATGGATGCTGGACCATGCGATCGCCCATGGAGATCCGGAATTCGCAAGCGTGGTGACACGATCCAAGGCTTTCTCATGCCATGGCGAGTCTTCCCGGTGCGCGTAAACGAGGATGTTGGTATCGACAGCGATCATAAGTAAATCGCATCGCGGATTTTGTCCCAGGACGCGTCTTCAAACTCACGGCTGAGTCCGTTGCCTTTGAAAGTGATCGGGCTGACCATTGTCGCAGGGAGAGGTTGATCGAGCGTAGTGGCCAAGGATTCTTCGATCAAGGAACGCAGGGTGATGTGCTGGGCTCGGGCGCGGGCCTTGGCACGGGCGAGGAGGTTATCGGCAATCTCGATGGTTGTCTTCATATGGGTAACCATATTTCACTTCGGATTTTTGTCAAGATCACTAAGAAGGGTGGACACTCTTTTCCGCCAAGCCAATGGGGTGCGAACGCGTGGTGCCTTCGGCGCTTTCCCTTTCTCGTCTCATTGGCACCACGACAAAAGTGTCGTGGCTCCTTAGCTCAAGGCGATTGATTCGAGGTGGAGGACCGGGGTTCTCGCTTCGTTTGATTTCACAGACTCCAGCGTGAGGTGGATGCACCAATCGTTAATATCGTCGGGGTCGATGAGGGTTTGGTGGATGGTGAGGCCATCGTCCGAGATATGGGTGTGCCGTGCGTTTCTTGCTTCCGGATCAAGACGGATTTGATGGCGCGCCGCGTGGTAGTCATCGAGTTGTTTCAAAAGGCGCTCGTTGGACCACGGCTTGCCGCTTGAATCTGCTGGCTCTAACAGCCCGAGCGCGGCCTCGGTGTTGTAACGGGCGAGGGCGGTGACGAGAGTGAGGATATGGTTGCGCAAGTCGCGTTGGAACGCGGCCTTGCGCTTGGTGTAAGGGATTTTTGATTGATGATTTTCGATTGTTGATTGTTGATTTGAAGAAACAGGCGGGACGCCTGTGCCCCCTTCCTTCATAAACTTCCATTCGTCCAACAAGCTGGAGTCGGTGTGGCGGACGATGAGTTCGAGGAAGGACTCGGCGTCGCGGACTTCTTCGGTTTTGGCATTGTCGGGGACGGTTTGGGCCAAGACCTTGTAGGTTTCTGTTAGATGGCGGAGGAGGACGGCTTCGGCGCGTTCGAGTTTGTAGGTTTTGATGTAGTCCTCGAAGGACTGGTAGTTCTCGATCATCTCGCGCGCGATGCTCTTGGGCTTCACATTCTCGCTGCCTAGGTAGGGATGGGTGAGTTTGAAAGTGTTGTAGGTTTGATAGATGAAATCCGCGCCGGGCTTCGGCCACTCGACTTCCTCCAGTCGCGCGATCCGGTCATCGTATTCGACGCCTTCGTTCTTGAGCTGCGCCATCAGCTCGGACTTGAGGAGATCGACCTGCTTGCGGAGGACGATGTCAGGATTCTCCAGAATGGCTTCGATGAGCGAAATGAGATTGAGTGCGTAATCGTCCGCTTCCCGGTCGAGCTGTGGAATGGCATCCAACAGATAAAGACTCAGTGCGTGGTTGATGGAAAAATCCTCCGGCAGCGAGACATCGACGACGACCTTCTGCGGGCCGCTGCGTTTGGCAGGCGGGATGATGTGGAGAATCTTCGCACCGATGAGACCGCGGAAAAGTTCGAAGCCGCGCTCTTTGAGGGCTTTCTTTTTTGAAGGCGCTTCGTGGCTGTCGTTGATGATCTTCTTCAACGCTGCGCAACCATCTTCATGAGTGCGGGAAAGCACGTTGAGTAGCGTGTGATGATGAATCGAAAAACTGGACACCAGCGGCTCGGGCGGAGCGGTCTGAAGTTTTAGAAATGTCGCCTCATCCCAATGGACAAAGCCTTTTTCCGGGGGTTTGCGTTTTTGGAACGACTTCTTTTTGTTGGCCGCCGCTTTCTCCTCGAGCCGGAGGTTTTCGATGACGTGCTCCGGAGCCTGGCACACCACATAGCCGGTCGTATCGAAGCCCCGCCGGCCCGCGCGGCCGCAGATCTGGCGGAAGTCGCGGACGGCGAGGATTTTGGTACTGCGTCCGTCGTACTTGCACAGGCTCGTCAGCATCACCGTGCGGATCGGCACATTCACGCCAACGCCGAGCGTGTCAGTGCCACAGATCACCTTGAGCAGGCCCGCGGCGGTGAGCTTTTCGATGAGCAGGCGGTACTTCGGCAGCAGCCCCGCGTGGTGGATGCCGATGCCGTGGCGGATGATTTTCGCGAGCTCGCGGCCATAGGGGCTGCGGAAATCGGCATCGTCCAACGCGCGGGCGATGGCGTGTTTTTCCTCCTTGGTGCAGAAGTTGGTCGAGAGCAGATCGCGGGCGGTATCGGCGCAGGCATTTTGGGTGAAGTGAACGAGATAAATCGGCGCGCGACCTTCTTCGTTGAGTTCGGCGACTTTTTCCTGAAGCAGGGTGGTGGAGTACGAAAACTCCAGCGGCACCGGTCGTTGGTCGGATTGGACGAGCGTCGTTTCAGCTCCTGTTAGATCGGTGAGTTGTTTCGAAAAAAACGAAGCGTCGCCCAGCGTGGCGGACATCAACAGAAAGCGCGCCCGTGGAAGTGTTAGAAGCGGGATCTGCCACGCCGCGCCGCGCGAGTGGTCGGAGTAGTAATGGAACTCGTCCATGATGACATCGTCCACCGCTGCGTTGGCACCTTCGCGGAGGGTGATGTTGGCCAGAATTTCAGCAGTGCAGCAGATCACCGGTGCGT
This sequence comes from Akkermansiaceae bacterium, assembly GCA_031371445.1. Lineage (GTDB taxonomy): Bacteria > Verrucomicrobiota > Verrucomicrobiia > Verrucomicrobiales > Akkermansiaceae > Luteolibacter. The sequence goes on along the minus strand of JANMJQ010000162.1, from coordinate 1,746 downwards.
CGTGGTTGACGGTGGCGTCGCCGGTGATCATGCCGACGTTTTCCGGGCCGAGGACGTGGCAGAGGGAGAGGAATTTCTCGTTGGCGAGCGCCTTGATCGGGACGGTGTAGTAGGAGCGGCGGCCCTGGCAGAGCGATTTGAACTGCATCGCCAACGCGACCAGCGATTTCCCCGATCCCGTCGGTGTGTTGAGGATGACGTTGTTGCCCGCGAATATTTCGAGGATGGCCTGTTCCTGATGATCGTAGGGCTCGGTGCCGGTGTTGGTCAGGTAATCGAGGAAGGCGTTGAGAATGGCGTCCGCGTCCGCATTTGCCGGAAGGTTTTTGGGATCCAGTGGCGCGGGCATGCGTGGACTTTGGAGAGGGAGAGCTTTACCGCAAAGGCGCAAAGGACGCGAAGGGGCGCAAAGTTATTTAGGTGGAACGAAACGCGGTGGCGGAGGGGGCGCGGAGGAATATCAGAAAAGCGGTGGAATCTGCGACGGAAATACGGCATTCTTCCGGCATGAGCTTGGATGCTAAGATTGCCGCGTTCCGGCCGAGCCCAATCGATTTTGCGGTCTGTTCGATGCACGAATATGGCGCGACAGCTGCGGAACTGGAGCAATTCGAAAAAAGAACTCACGATCAAATCGAAAAAGGCCGCAAAGCAGGCAAGCTCCACGAATTTACCGGTAACATCGAAGACTGTGTCACAGGCAAGGGTCACTGAGGATTTGCTGACACTCCGGACGCCCAACATTGAATACCGAAGTGAAGAATGGTAAGTCGGCGACATGCGACTGTCGGGAGCTTGACCGCACGTGGTTCGGGTAGTATTTTCCTAATGTGGAAACGAAGTGGGTTACCTATGAGGAACTGCAACGCGACAAGCGGGCGGACCGGGAGGAGGACGCACGGCGGCTTAGGTTGGGACTTGTCACGCCGGAGCAGCTTGAAAATGAGTATTCGCTGGTGCCGCTCGGCACGACGATATCGATCGTCAATTTGTGTAAGGCCGTGGAACGGTATTACGACAAATGAGCGAGGAACGCCGTCCGGGACTAGATACGGAGATCGATGATTTCGCCGAGATTCTTTTGTCGAAAAATAGTGAAGATTTGCCGGTGATTGTCGGAGGTCACGCGGTGGGCTTGTTGAGCCGGTATTATCTATCAAAGGGAGTGGTCGGGTTGGTGCGATTTCTACCTTTCACGAGCAAAGACTTGGATCTTGTGGGAACGATGGAGTTGTTGGATCGGTTGCAAAGACGATTCAAAGGGGTCGTCTTGCGCTCCGAGCCGAGAAGCATGTCAGAATGATGATCTTGTGCGTCGCGGCTTTCATCAGGGAACTGCTGGACAATCATAGGTCGGGCGCGCTTGGGGAACGGCCGGTTGTGAATTTACTGGAGGAAATCCGGGAAATCGTGACTTCGCCGAATGCGGAAAAAGCAGCACGGCTTGGTGGATTTGATTTTTCCGAAGTCTGGCCGATGGAGGAGCTGTGTGAGGCTGGCGAAGGTAAGTTTGCCAGGTGGGTCGAACATCGTCTTTCCTAATGTCGTGAATACGTCAGTCCGCCATGTTTCGCCGACTTGGTCCGCATCGTGTGAAAAGGCATCGTCCTGTCAGGTGCCGACGGAAGTGAAACGAGAGACGAACATCGAATCAGAAAATGCTGGCAAGATTGGCGCGCGATTTATCGTCTTGGGAAAACCCATGAAATTCGCTTTCGCCCTGATGATGTTCGCTCCGTTGGTTCA